>CAYFQQ010000253.1:0-2165 GCA_964345265.1 uncultured Coxiellaceae bacterium | reverse complement strand
TAGAATTGTATCAACTATTGCTCATAGTGTTGAAGTCACATTCCAGTCTCATGAAGGTGCACGGATAATGAACTTTTACACTCTTTTTCCTGTCATTGAGCTTAAACCAGTGAAACACTATGTGGTGCTCTTGGGATCAATGCATAAGGGTGAATCGAGGTCTATCATGTTGAAGTTGAGTCTTCGTAAGATGGGTCAAGAGTTATTGCAACATAACTTAGTTACTGTTCGTGTAAGATACACCAATGCATTGACAGGTGAGGATCTATTTGAGAAACCACACTCTTCTGAAATAGTGGTGCAGAGACCATTGCGTGTTACCCACATGCTTCCTTTTACAGAGGTGGATAAGCATATTAATCGTTATGCAGCTGCAACTGCAATTGAAGATGCTATTAAAATAGCAAATGGAGAAGATTATCTTGAAGCTCAGGAAAAGATAGTCAAAGTTCTTGACAGTATTAGACAGAGTAGCAGTGCTATTTCAGATAAATCTTACATCCAGAACCTCATATCGGATCTAGAACAATGCAAAAGTTGTGTCTCTTCACTTGAAAGGTTTCAGGTTAATGGTGGTAAACACATTGCTCACGCCTATGCATGTATGTACCATATGGAAAGAAGGACAGGTTTAGATCTAGTCTATACAGTGGCGTCCGCTGATTCAAATGACCATGGTACCGTGTACAGTGATGGTACTGCTTTGGCTGAATCTGTCCCGGTGTACAGTGATGGTTCTGTTTTATCTGAGTCTCTAAGATGAGTAATCTTTTGTACCATCAAATTGTTCCTAAACAAAATGGGACAAAAACATTATAAAAAAATGAAAAAAATATTTCATTAATATGATAAGTAAATACAATCATGGATACTAACAGTGTGTCAGATTACTCAGATTATGAGTATGATACTGAATATGATTCAGAAAGGTATGATTCTGATCCTTATGATCATGGTGGTTACGCTTATAGGCGAGATGATGGTTATTATGATCGAGAAGCACTTTATGATTCGGATGAAGATGAATATTATCGCCGTCCACCTGCAAAGAGGGCAGAGAGATCTACTCTATTTTTGAATGGTACCTATCAGCAAATTAGAAGTAAATATATCCCGACCTATGTTGCACCTCTCTCTCTTCGAGAAAAGCGAGATGCCAGGTGGATTGTGATGAAGACAATGCTAGCAGGTTATTTCAAAAATGCTAATAGCATTCTTGCGCAACTTCCTTTCGATGTTTTGAAAATGGTGATTAAAAATGTTAAGGGATTGACAGATAGAGATTACCGTATTTATATCAAAGAACGCGACAATTATCGGAAGCATTTGAAAAATATACCCAAAGGCTTCACATCTACATATCATGCAGGTGGAATTATTCTATGTATTCCTAATAGATAGAATAATAAATTATAAAAAATTTAAGCTTTTTTTGCCATGTTTTCCCACTTCTTTTTCTCTTCAGCTGAAATTTTCTTCCAATCAGCACCAACCTTTTTCATCATTTCATTGACTGGTGTATTGCCTCTGTTCTTCATTTTGTCTTTGAAGAAAAGTGCATAAGCACTAGGCTTTCTTTTTGCCTTAGTTTTTTTCTCTGCAGATTTTTTAGCCATTTTATTTATAATATATCTATATATTTTTATTTTCTTTATAAAATTGATTTAGGAGCCGGAAATTTACGATCCTTTAAAGGAAAATCAATAAATAGATCCTTATCTCTACGATGCCATGCCATATAATTTGCTTTATACACTCTTCTAGGCATGGAATCCATCCCAGTCTTATTTGATCTTGATAAAGAATTGAATCTGACTCTAATAAAGTACAAACTTTTATTAACACAAGAGATGTGTTTCTGTCCATACTTTTTCAAATATCGAAGTTTAAATTCATTATCTGCAGCTATTCTAACACTATCATAATATCCTATTTTATCAAATACCTCTCTTCTAATCAATGTGGTAGCCATACATCTTTTAAATACATTAAAATTGGCTTTTGCATATGTAAAAACAATATTAATATTTGGATTATTATCTAAAACACTGACTTGCATAGATAATTTATTTACATCTATATAATCATCTGAATCTAATCTACCTATATAGTTACCAGTTGTCATCTTAATGCCAGTATTTAGTGAAATATAACAACCAACATTT
>CAYFQQ010000252.1:0-2829 GCA_964345265.1 uncultured Coxiellaceae bacterium | reverse complement strand
ACTTCGGCAACTTCACCACGTCGCAATTCAATTACTACTCGCATACCTTGTTTATCCGATTCGTCACGAACCGCGCTAATGCCTTCCAAACGTTTTTCCTTAACTAATTCACCGATTCTCTCCTGCAATCTGGCCTTATTAACCTGATATGGAAGCTCATTAATAATAATGGCTTGTTTCCCCATATCACTAGTTTCAACACTGGTACGAGCTCGAACATAAATTTTACCACGACCAGTACGGTATGCTTGTTCGATTCCAGCACGGCCATTAATGATTCCAAATGTAGGAAAATCAGGACCTGGAATAAGCTGCACCAATTCATCAATACTGATTTTAGGATTATCTATCATCGCTAAACAGGCATCGATAACCTCACCCAAATTATGAGGTGGAATATTGGTAGCCATACCAACAGCAATGCCAGATGAACCATTTACTAAAAGATTAGGCACTCGAGTCGGCAAAACCGTAGGAGCGAATTCGGTACCATCGTAATTAGGAACAAAATCAACGGTTTCTTTATCTAAATCGCTCAATAACATATGCGCAAGCTTAGATAACCTAATTTCGGTATATCGCATAGCAGCTGGCGCATCACCATCTACTGAGCCAAAATTACCTTGACCATCAACTAACATATAACGTAAAGAAAATGGTTGTGCCATACGTACAATGGTATTGTAAACAGCTGCATCACCATGCGGATGATATTTACCAATTACATCACCAACAATACGCGCTGACTTCTTATAGGGTTTATTCCAATCATTACTCAGCTCATGCATGGCATAAAGCACTCGACGATGCACTGGTTTTAAGCCATCACGAACATCTGGCAAAGCCCGGCTAACTATCACACTCATAGCATAATCAAGGTATGATTGCTTAAGCTCTGCTTCAATAGTAATTGGAAGGATTTCTTTAGCTAATTCGGCCATAATTTATACTAAAATTATAGCACAAATAAGCGTTATTCTGGTAGTTGAATAGGGATTTGTGCTTGCAAAAAATATTTATAATCCATTGCAAAAATGTAGCAAAATCTCAACGATTATATGTAAGTTTATACAATCTTGCGTATTTTGATTTGTACTCTAATTTAGCATAATTTTTTTTAATTATTTCATTTGCAACCAATCTATACCAACTCTTTTTAGCAGTAATTGTATCAATTAGCACATGAGTAAATCCTTTTTTCTGGAGATAAGCAGGTAATTCCTGATTAGATGGAAAACGCTTTAGTTCAAGTGAATCAAAACGTTCTGTTTGAGCATTCAGATAATATCGCAATTCCCAACCTAACAGAAGCACCTTTATTTTATTTGGATCGTAATGCTGGTTAAGATATTGGGTTGCTTGATAAGTCCTAATCACCTTAGCCAAATAATCATCTTTAGATTCAAGCCCAAAAGCCACTTTATATGGAATCCTTTCTGGAATATTATAAAAAGCAAACAAATAAATAGGAATACAAGCAAACAAATATATTATTAATATTGTACTATATATACATTTATAAAATTTAGAATAGTCATTTATAAAATACCATAACAAATATGCAGCTAAAACTGAAAGTACGGCAAGCGCTGGAATTATATAGCGAAGATATTGCCCTATATTAAACCAAATAACAATACTAACTATACTTACAAAAAGTAATATGGATATTCTTTTTGACTTCTTTATGAAAAATATTGCAGGTAATGATAAAAGCATAACAATTCCAATGCCTCCGTTTGGGAGACTTCTTACATATTTCGAGCTTTCGTAGGTAACATACCACGGTAAAAGTAAAATATCTTTCAACCCATATCCTATTCCAAATGTCTTTAGATCCATAAATGTATTCTTTGGCAACCATAGTGGACTTTTAAATAGTGCATTAAAAAATGGAAATATCGGATTTCCTGTTTGAAGATAAGTAATCAAATACCAAGGAGTTGCTACTATAAGAATAGGAAGACCAAACACTACCAAATCTAAAACAATTCCCTTTATCTTTCTAGAATTGTAATAATTAATAACTACAACAGACAAAATAACAGGAATTAAAAATAAAATTGACTCTAATTTTGCAGAAAGAGCAAGACCTGATAATAAACCACATAAAAGTAATAATGTTTTTTTATTATTTTCTCGCCACAGTAAAAGAACAAATATTATAGAAATGATATAAAAACTAATTGCCAATTCATGGTATGCTGTCGTAGTCAACCAAGAAACATAAGGTGAAACATAAAACAATGATGCAGCTATTATTGCTGCTCCAAAAGAAAAAAATCTTTTGACAAAACAAATTATGGACAAAATAATTAAAATCCCAAAACTATAAGAAATTAATTTTGCTGTAATTTGCCCTCCAATTATCATACTCAACGTATAAAGCATCTCAATACTTTTTGCGAAATATGACTGCAATATATTAGGCAAATTAACTAAATGATGCTGTTCAATGTAAATTTTGGGAACAGTCAAATGATAATTCAGAGCATCATATTGGATTTCTGGGGCAACAGCACTTATAAAATTCACCAATATCATTATCAACATAATAGATATTAATATAGAAATTAAAATTGGATTTGGCGTGTTCCTTATAAAAGATGGGAAATTTCTAATCTGACCAGGTATCTCGTTAAATAAGGCTATGATATCTCGTAAGAATATTAATGAAAATAAAATTAATATCGAATAAACAACTATAGGATAAAGTAAACCAGTTAGTAAAAGCCCAAGAATAAAAAAGGAATAAACACCAAACCCTATGGTTATAGATAACAGTCCAATTTCAAGCCATGATAAATCATGCTCTTTTATAATCAGGTT
>CAYFQQ010000251.1:0-5612 GCA_964345265.1 uncultured Coxiellaceae bacterium | reverse complement strand
AAAGTGGGGATTCCGTGTTAACTCAAAAATCGAGGTAGCCCAAGGAATTGAAGGTTGCTTAGATTACTACCATAAAATGGAGAAAATACGTAATGAGCTGCCTTACCAAATTGACGGAGTAGTTTACAAAGTTAATGATATTAATGCTCAACAGAAGCTTGGGATAATATCGCGTGCTCCGCGTTGGGCTATAGCGCATAAGTTTGCTGCACAAGAAGAATTGACACAGGTTGTTGCTATTGAATTTCAGGTAGGTAGAACCGGAGCTCTAACTCCTGTAGCACGATTAAAACCAGTATTTGTAAGTGGTGTAACCGTCAGTAATGCGACTTTGCATAATATCGATGAAATTCGCCGTAAAGACATTCGTGTAGGCGATACTGTGGTTGTGAGGCGCGCTGGAGATGTGATTCCAGAAGTAGCTTCAGTGATTTTAGAACGACGCCCAAAAACTAGCAAAATTGTTGATTTACCAAAACGATGCCCGGTATGTAATTCAGATGTGGTCAAAGCTGAAGGTGAAGTAGTAGCTCGTTGTAGCGGCGGCCTGTTTTGTAGTGCGCAACGCAGAGAATCGATTAGGCATTTCGCTTCTAGGGCAGCTATGGATATTGAAGGCTTAGGAACTAAAGTTGTTGAACAATTAGTTGTAAAAGGTTTAGTAAAGAATGTAGCAGATTTATATACGTTAACTGTAGATAAAATTGCGAATTTAGAACATATGGGGAAAAAATCCGCACAAAATTTAATTGCCGCTATAGAAAAAAGTAAAGAAACCACTTTAACTAAATTTCTTTATGCTTTGGGAATTCGTGAAGTAGGAATATCCACAGCACGAAGTTTAGCTGATTATTTTGGTAACTTGGATGAGCTTATCAAGGCTGATATTGAAACCTTACAAAACATCCCAGATATAGGTCCTGTGGCAGCTTTATGCATAACGACGTTTTTCAAACAACAGCATAATCGTGAGCTGATTGATAAACTGTGCAAATTAGGCGTTCATTGGCCAGAAGGCAAGACTAAAACCAAACAGACTCTATTGGGTAAGTCATTTGTTTTAACTGGCACTTTGGAAACTATGACTAGGGAAGAAGCTAGGGATAAACTGCAAGAATTGGGCGCAAAATTAAGTTCCAGTGTATCGCAGCGCACCTCGTATGTGGTTGTTGGAAAAGAGCCTGGCTCCAAATTTACCAAGGCAAAAAAATTTGGGGTAAAGATTTTAAGCGAAAAAGAATTTCTTAAGTTATTAAATGTTTAAAATTTACCTGTCATTCCCGCGAATGCGAGAATCTAGGAAATTTCTGGATTCCGCATTAAATGCGGAATGTCAAAATGGTATGAAATTAAAAGGAATAAATAATGGATAATAATAATCAAATTTTGTATGCGCATCGCATGGGCATTGATACCTACCGCCAAGCAATTGCATTTATTAATCATGATAGCGACATTTGCCTTTCAGAAGGTTTTGAAGCAATGGCACGCGTTCATATTTCTCTTAATAACCGTTTTATCATTGCGACTTTAAATATAGTTGGTAACCATTTGTTACCAAAGAATAAAATAGGCTTGTCAGAATTTGCATGGCAACTGTTAGACGCAAAAGAGGGTGATGTAGTTAAATTGGCACATTCTGCTCCACTCGATTCTTTGAGCCATGTTAGATCTAAAATTTTTGGTGAACAACTTAATGCTGAACAAATGCAGGAAATTATTAAGGATATCGCTGATGGTCTATATTCTGACGTACATGTCTCATCTTTTATTACGACATGTTCTGGAGGAAGATTGAACGATAAAGAAATTCTTGATCTTACTCAAGCGATGATAAATGTTGGCAATAGATTAACTTGGCCCGCTAAGCAAGTTGTTGATAAGCATTGTGTCGGCGGCTTGCCCGGAAATCGGACTACTTTAATAGTGGTACCAATTGTTGCCGAATATGGATTAACCATTCCCAAAACTTCTTCACGGGCTATAACTTCACCGGCTGGTACGGCAGATACTATGGAAGTTTTAGCCCCGGTACAGCTTAGTCTGCCAAAAATGCGTGATGTGGTCGAGAAAGAAAATGGCTGTATTGTATGGGGTGGAATCATCGATCTTAGTCCAGCAGATGAAATTTTGCTCCGTGTGGAAAAAGCATTAAATTTAGATAATGAAGCCCAAATGGTAGCGTCAGTGCTTTCTAAGAAAGTTTCAGCTGGATCTACTCATATACTTATCGATATGCCCATAGGACCTACTGCAAAATTACGAAGTACTGAAGCCGCAGAACGCGTTAAAAAACAATTAGAAAGCATAGGCAGGACTATAGGTATACATGTTGAGGTGCTATTTTCTGATGGAATTCACCCAATAGGAAAAGGAATCGGTCCTGCTTTAGAAGCCAATGATGTTTTAGCAGTATTACAAGGAAGAAAAGATGCGCCACAGGATTTACGGGAAAAGTCGCTCACTTTAGCCGGAAAAGTTCTAGAATTTTCTTCTAAAGTGTCTAAGGGCACTGGGTATAATGTTGCAAAAGAAATATTGGATAGTGGTAAGGCTTGGCAAAAATTTCAGGCTATATGTCAAGCGCAGGGCGGCTTATTTAAGCCCCCGATTGCACCGTACCGGCATACGATAACTGCATCCCGAGTTGGTACAGTTACTGAAATAGATAATCGTCGTTTAGCTACTATTGCCAAGTTAGCTGGTGCTCCGCGTGCTAAAGCAGCTGGTTTGGAGCTACATGTTAATGTAGCTTCCAAAGTTGAAATTGACCAACCGTTATTTACCGTTCATGCCGAAGCGCACGGGGAACTGCATTATGCGATAGGGGCGATACGCTCCGAGCATGATGTTATGAAAATTGAGGAGATCTAAAATTGTTTTTAGACTAAATATTCATATGGGAGATAAAAGGAATGTTTTACTGTTCGAGTTTCAAGCGATCACAGGTTTTAAAGAAGAAAATTCATGATTTGCACGATTTAATTGGAAATGATGGGGGTAGTAAAGACAATATATTTGACATAATTAAAACTCAAAAGTTTTATGTTTTAATAAAACTTATAGATGATCCGATAGTCAGACAATATTTATTTCATGATAGATTGAAGTCATTTTGGGACAGTCAATTAGTAGATGAAAAAGCTCTACACGATAATTTTGGATTAAAGCATCTTAGTTTACAACCACATCCCATAATTCCTAGTTTATATTTACTTATTGGGCATTATTTTTTTGATAAATCCGAACGCGCACCACAAATAGATAAAAAGAAACTCTATCTTAATAAAGCTATAGAATACGGATGTTTTGAAGCCATTTTAGTATCAAATAATCGTGACTTAGACAAGCTTTTCAAAGACTTAAAAACTGAGCAAGCTATCACTATAGTTCAGCGAATTGTTACTAGGATGACACGACTGGCTAATCTTTATGCAACTCCAGGATTCATTATGTTTGCTATTACATGTTGGAACCTGACTAATTATTGGGCAAATATTGACGATGCAATCTGTGCCGGTGTGAGTTGTGAAATGACATTGCGAAATCTATATGTGGCTAATAAGCTTTTACCATATTCTGGTACAATTATTAGCAACGTATTTGGTGAAGAAGGATTACGGAATAGTAATAATTTTAATATTCATGATATTCCATCGGCGATAAAGTTACTTATAGAAAAAGAACCGAAAGTTTTTAATATAAACACTGTTGGACGTATCCTTAATGATGCAAATAAAATAGCTTCTAAACTTATTCCCATCTTTTCTAAAGAGGCAACTCAAAAAGAGATTGATGAATATTTAGCTGAACAGAAATTGGCTCATTATTTACAATCAACTCTTCTCATTATTTACAATCAAATACCCCATTGGAACTATCGATAAAAAAATGATGTATCAGTTTGGTGTTGTTTATTTAATTCTGTATCTTCAAACACGAGTTTTCTTTTACCCAATCTATTAGGGATATTAGCAGCATGAGTAATTCGAGAGGCCTGTTGATGAGCAAAAAAAGTTTGAGAAATCTCAGCAAATACTTTTTGGGTTTGATTAGTACTTTTTCTGGGCCAATCTTGAAATCGATATGAATTTGTATCTTCCCATGGAACTTGAATTTTTTGCCCGTACTGATTATAAAAGAATACATTTTGCATAACTTTTAACTTAACCCAATGTTTATAAATGAATCTTAACTCTTTAGATGTATATCCCTTAAAATATTTTGTTATGTCAGTGTGACCAAGGGCTGCATCAATTAATTGATTATCTATGATAAAATGTATCCTGGTATCGCGTTTAAATACTGCGGCTTTACATGCTTTTTTAGTTTTATGTTTGTCAGGGTTAGTAAAAAATTTAGGCATTAGTTCCAAGTACACTTGCTGATAATGTTCTTGAATAGCTTTAAAATTGTGGTACTTAGTATTTGGTAATGGTGTAAGCTGTCCATTTCCGAGCAGGTGCCTAATGACTTCATTAAAAGCATCAACGGTAACAGGGTGTTCTTCGGTTGAACTTATCGTAACTACTGGTTTTAATTCAGATATTGTAGGTTGATGATAAACATTTTCTTTTTGTTCCTGAAGTCTTGCATTTACTTCCGAACAATACTGACATTTGCTTTGGAATTTGTCCTGCAATGCTTTAATAAATTCCTTGCGCATAGTCTGTCTACCATAGAGCAAATCGCCATCTTTGAAATTAATATATAAATCTGTAGTATATAAATTATTCATTGCTTATTCTTTTAAAAACCATGGATACTTTAATATAAAGGTAGACGATGTTTATTAAGAAAGCCTTAAATGCGCATGATAAATTGTGAATTAAGCGGTCATATAAATGCTTCGAGAAACGTCATTCAACACAAAGACGAGAATCCAGTTCTGTAGTATTTTTGACCAATTCTCTATCTAAAAGCAATGTTAGAGTAATTACTTTTGGCTTCTATCGTTGACTGTAGGTCTTCACACTGCCTATAAAGATCGTCAAGATAGTCAATATATGGTTCAATATCTATCTGAGGGTGATTTGGAAAGTTATTATTGAGATTTAGAAATTTATTTGTTATTTGCTCAATGTCTTTTTTAGCATCTTCAATATAATTAGATGCTAACTCGTTTTCTATATTATTTTCTAACAAATTCTTTAGTTCATTTATTCTATGTGCTACATGCTGCGTAAGTTGGCTCGAATTTTTATATTGTATTTGCGGGTCTTCATTATTTCCGTTATCTGGTTCTTCCTCTTTGTCATCTAATTTTTTCTCAAATTCCTCGATTGCTCTTATATTGTCTCTAAGATCTTTATCAGAAAAAAATTTAAAATCTGAATTAGCCATACTATCACCATATTATTAAATTAATCACCTAATAAATTCCGTAAACCAAACTTACAATTCATGTAGAAAGATTAAAAACCTTATTAGTTTAATTAAAGCATAGAAGTATTAAAAAAGCCTTAAGAACATTTCTAGAAATTCAGTTCATAAGCAGCAATTCTAATTTTGACCAATTTTAAGTGCTATTTCACGTCATACCCGCGAAGGCGGGTATCCAAAGAGCCCCAAATTAAATGGATTCTCGCATTCGCGAGAATGACAGCATTAAA
>CAYFQQ010000250.1:0-2423 GCA_964345265.1 uncultured Coxiellaceae bacterium | reverse complement strand
GGATTCTCGCATTCGCGAGAATGACAGCATCAAAATGAGAATTGCTGACAAATATGATCTTTTTACATCCCTGTAGCCTGGATCCCGTCAATCCATGACGGGATGACAAAATTTAAATGTCAATGAAGTAGATTTAATTAACAAAATGAGAATTGCTGGGCTTTCTTGCAACTTCTTGACCCTACCATAATGATCTGAGACAATACATTTCGTAATTTATCTTCTCATTGATGAGCTGGTCAAGGACATGGGGTGTAAGAACTGTATAGGTTTTTTACATCCTTTTCTATATTTTTCTATGAACGAAAATCGTTGCTGGAAGTTAGTTTTTTAACAAGCTTGGAGAATTAATTATGCCAAAATATACCTTTGAAGCAGCTAAACCTGATGCCATTCTCGCTGTTTTAACCGAATTTATGACAATCGCTTATATGGGAATTGCAAAAGTTATGAGTGCTGATGTTTCTAATAAAGAAAAATTGATTATTGATAGAGAAAAAGCACGAACTAGTCGAAAGCTATTTGAAGAGAGAGTGAATAAGTTAACAAATCTGTCGAAACAATCTAGTTATGATCTAGGAATTATTTTTAATACCTGTTTTACTTATGTTACGCATGCTTTAGATCAACAGTTAGATGAGGGTATGGATATGCCAACTTTGTATCCGGTTATCGAATTTCTTTGTGATAGTTTGAAAGAAACGAATATCAGAGATTTATATAAAGAATGTTCTCTAAGGAATAATTTTTTTGAAACAACAGATAGATATACAAAAGAATTTTCAAGAAGTGGCTTAAAGCAGACTAATTCGAAATTGATCGAGGCGATTAAGAATGAAATAATAAAACAAAAAGATAGATTTAAAAATCGCGGTGATAACTTGTATCAACAATTTCTCGAATCACAGGATGATAAAACAGATGTAACTAAAGTGGGTATCAAGCCTTCGGTTAAGTATAAGGTAGATGATATTGTTTGCCGTGCCACAGCAGCAAGAGCAGGAGATGGGGTTCCAAACAGTCCGCAATTATCTACTTTGGGTGAATGGAAAGCTGATAGATTTATGCATAGTCAAAGTCCCAGGATGTGGGGTAAAACTAAGGATAGGAAACCGCCTTTGGTAAAAGTTCTTGGTTGGAATATTTTATACCGGTTTATGGCAGTAACTTTAGTGTTAAATGATAATTTTAGTTCTCGCATAGATGAATCTTTACCATTTCTTCAATCTACAAATTTAGGGGAGTTAATTAATACATTAGTAGGGATAATTGAGACGTGGAGAAAAAATTGGAGGGGATTGGATTCGAATGTAGGCATATCCCGTATTTTTAATGATGTATATTTTAAATTACAACCAGAATCTGATACATCGGAATTTTGGCAATTAATGATTGTTCTATGTGTGCAAAGTCTTGAGAATGTTGTGAGTAAATTCAAAAGTAATTATGAAGAATTAAATGATGGTCGTGATGAGCATAATTTAATAGGAGAATTTTCTAGACGTTTAGAAGAATTAGTCCCAAATGCAATATTTTTTAATTCTACATTGCTTGAATTAAGTAAAATTAGTGATAGTCGCAATAATTTAGAAGAATACCGTTCAGCACGAACTTTGAATCCTAAGTATGAGTTTTTTTGTGATGTTGTTCAAAAGTTAATTGATTGTAATGCACTGGTATACACTTTTGATGCTTTTGTAAAAGAGCATTCCAGGAAAAAAGTTGCTGATGAAAGAACCCCTTTATTAGGTGAACGAGAAGCGTCTGAAGAGAGTGCTGAAGGTTGTTGTAAATGTTGCACTATCCTCTAGGAAGTAAGTATGCAGAATGATACAGAATCTAGTTGGTGGAAGCGGACTATTTATATAATTAAGGTAGTTAGTCATTTTAATATTTTATCTTTTTTTGCTACAGTTGTTGGTAGCGGAATTCGATATTGTGTTGATAGGAGATTGGCAGAAACTCCTGAGCATTACAATATTAATCATGATCATGCGAAAGCAATAAAAGAGTGTCTCGATGAAAATATGCCTACTGCAAGCATATATGAGGCAATAAGGATACTTTTTTCAGAAGATTGGTGGCGTTGGGAAATTTTTACCTATGTGTTTTGCATAAGTACTACATTGTTGGCCTGTGATCTTGTGGAGGATGTTTATCAAAGATATCAGAATGCGATAAATGGTATGTTGTTTAATATATATATGCGAAGTGAAAACGATTCTTGCTCCTCTCCAGATTCAGCAGTTCAAGAACATAGAAACGAAGTCGCGAAAAAAAGATTTGTAACAAAGGAATTTTGGTGTTATTTTTTTAGACGTGAAGGAAAATTTAATTTTCCGTATAAGTGGATTGTAAATCCTTCTTTTGCTATTTCACTTCTGTATTTTTATTATTCATGTAAGTTTCATGTTGCTAAGTTT
>CAYFQQ010000249.1:0-5191 GCA_964345265.1 uncultured Coxiellaceae bacterium | reverse complement strand
TTTAATGCTGTCATTCTCGCGAATGCGAGAATCCATTTAATTTGGGGCTCTTTGGATACCCGCCTTCGCGGGTATGACGTGAAATAGCACTTAAAATTGGTCAAAATTAGAATTGCTGCAAGTCTTAATTAAAACTTATTAATGACTTTCTATCAATTTCCCGCTAATTATAGTATAAATATCCATTGGGAAAATTATGAGACGCAATATTGCTTTAAGTTTGCTTGCCATTACGGCAGGGGCATTGATGCCACTTGCTTTTGCACCGTTTCGTTTTTATGTAGTTTCAATAATAGCGCCAACATTGATTTTATCTTTATGGGCTTATTCTACTCCTAGACAAGCCTTGTTACGGGGTTTTTTATTCGGGCTGGGATTTTTTTCTGTCGGTGTTTATTGGGTTTATATCAGCGTTCATGATTATGGCAATGCGGCGGTTTTTTTAGCGTTATTGATTACTGCATCGTTGATCATAGTGTTAGCGTTATTTCCAGCGTTACAGGGTTATTTGCTTACAAAGTTTTTCCCTGAAAATAATTTGCGTAAGTTTTTGCTGGCTTTTCCGGCGAGCTGGGTGCTATTCGAATGGTTGAGAGGATGGATTTTTACTGGTTTCCCATGGTTGTTCTTAGGCTATAGTCAGATTTCTCATCCGCTTCAAGGTTTCGCTCCTATTTTTGGAGTCTATGGAATATCATTTGCGGCAACATTAAGTTGTGGAGTAATAGTTTCGACCTTTACTATAAGAAAGATTATTCCAATAACTTTTGCTTTTGTGGTATTAATTTTTGTTTGGCTATCAAGCGGGTTTTTAGCTCAGGTAGATTGGACAGAAGCTACAGGAAGTCCAATAAAAGTAAGTCTTATTCAGGGCAATATTTCGCAACCAGCGAAATGGCAGGCAGATAGTCTTTCTCTTATTCTATTGCATTACCGAAATTTGACCAAGAAACATTGGAATAGTCGATTAATAGTTTGGCCTGAAGCTGGTATCCCGGCTTTTCGTTGGCAGGTACAATATTATCTGGAGGATTTAGAGAAAAGAGCTAAACAGCATCGTGCTACTATTGTAACCGGTATTCTTACAGAGAATCGACAGACCAAGCAATATTATAATAGCATGTTGGCTTTTGGTGAGAACCAGAGTCTGTATTTAAAACGCCATCTGGTACCGTTCGGGGAATATCCGCCTGTTTCCCCTATTAGTAGATTGATTATGTCTTTACTTGATATACCCATGTCTAATTTCAGCTCTGGAACAAAACTGCAGCCTTATTTTATCGCTGGAAACATACCTATTGCTCCATCCATCTGTTACGAAGTTGCTTATCCAAGCGAAATGTTAACCTTTTTGCCTAATGCTCAATTGCTGATAAATATTTCAGACGATAGTTGGTTTGGAAGATCTGTAGCTTCTGCTCAACAACTAGAGATGGCTCAAATGCGTTCTCTTGAAGCTGGTCGTTATCATTTAGTTTGTACCAATACAGGGCTAACCGCGATTGTTAATGAAAAAGGTGAAATCTTGGCCCAGGCCCCACCTTATCAGGAATTCGTATTGAATGGTAAAGTGCAACCAATGAGCGGTTCTACTCCTTGGGTGAGATTTGGCCATTATTTATGGTTTTTGATTGTTATCATTGCCATTGTAATAGCAAAAATTAAGTTTATTCAATAAGCGTTAGATTTGACTTTGTATCCTTTTTGGGATACACTTAAGATGAGGTAAAAAATTATGTCTGTTAAAACAGAATTTATAAGAGCAAGGATAGAACCTAATCTTAAAAAACATGTACATGCAATTTTTAATAAATTGGGGTTAACTCCTACTCAGGTGATAACAATGTTTTATAAGAATATCGAACGTACGCGCAGTATTCCGTTAGAGTTATCTATACCTAATGAAGAAACCGTTAAAGCCATTAAAGAAGCAAGGGAAGGAAAGGGTCTTATCTTTTGTGAGGATGTAGACGAGATGTTTGACAAATTAGAAAGTTAAATGTTACAGCCAGTTTATAGGAAAAAATTTGCGAAGGATTACAAACGAATACAAAAACGAGGTAAGGATATTAAAAAGTTAAGGGCTGTGGTAAGTGCTTTAGTCAAGGGAAAGCCGTTAGACAAGAAATTTCTTGACCATGCATTAAAAGGTGAATACTCCGATTGTAGAGAATGCCATATTGAACCTGATTGGTTGATAATATATGTGATAAAGAACCCTCATATAATATTTATACGTACAGGTTCTCATGCAGATTTATTTAAAGGGAAACTATGAATATATTATTTTTTGATCTATATTAATATTATTTGAGAAGATTGAATATGGTTACGAAACAAACAAAACATACTGCTAAAACGAAGAAAGTAGAAACTAAGATGTGGAAGAAAGCACCACAAGCTATCAATCATCCAGATTATAAGAAGTTACAGGATAAGCTTACTGAAGCAGAAGCGAAAATTAATGAACATTGGAATGAAGTGTTGCGGGCTAGGGCTGATCTGCAGAATGTGCAACGTCGTGCTGAACAGGATGTAGCTAAAGTGCATAAGTTTGCTTTGGAAAAATTTGCCCAGGATTTATTGCCAGTGATTGATAGTTTGGAGCGTGGTTTGGCTAGTTGCGATGAAAATTTGACTCACAGTATTGAAGATAGTCCTATTTTGAATAATATTCGCAGTGGAGTTGAGCTGACTATAGAGATGTTTCTTAAAGTTTTTCAAAAGTTCGGTATTGAGCAGGTTGATCCAATAGGACATGACTTTAATCCTGAATTACATGAGGCGATGACTCTCAAGGAAGATCCTAATGTTAAATTGGATACCGTAGTAGAAGTTATACAAAAAGGCTACACGTTGAATAATCGTTTACTTAGACCTGCTTTAGTTATAGTTGCAAAGAACCACTTGAAATAAGATATAACATCCCCACATTATAACTATGGAACAGGCATGCCTGTTCCCATGTCCTGGATCCCGCGGTCAAGCCGCGGGATGACGTGTAGAAAACCAATTAAGTTAATAGAATTTTTTGGAGAATAACATGGCAAATAAAATGATTGGAATAGATTTAGGAACTACTAATTCCTGTGTAGCTATTATGGAAAGTGGTGCTAAGACTAAAGTCATCGAAAATAGCGAAGGAGGTCGCACTACTCCGTCAGTTGTAGCTTACACTAAAGATGATGAAATTCTAGTTGGTCAAGCTGCTAAACGTCAGGCGGTTACCAATCCAGATAATACATTATTCGCTATTAAGCGTCTTATTGGTCGTAGATTTAGTGATGATGTAGTAAAGCGTGATATGAAAATGGTGCCGTACAAAATTATTAAAGCCGATAATAATGACGCTTGGGTTGAAGTTAAAAATAAGAAGTTAGCTCCGCAACAGATATCTGCTGAAGTATTACGTAAGATGAAGCAGACCGCTGAAGATTATCTGGGTGAGGAAGTTAAGGAAGCAGTTATCACAGTTCCAGCTTATTTTAATGATTCACAACGCCAGGCTACTAAAGATGCTGGACGTATTGCCGGACTTGAAGTGAAACGTATTATTAATGAGCCGACAGCTGCGGCTTTGGCCTATGGGTTGGATAAGAAGAAAGGCGATCAAAAAATAGCTGTATATGACTTAGGCGGTGGTACTTTTGATATATCTATCATTGAAATTGCCGAAGTCGAAGGTGAGCACCAGTTTGAGGTGTTGGCAACTAATGGCGATACTTTTTTAGGTGGTGAAGATTTTGATTTACGTTTAATAGATTATTTAGCTGACGAATTTAAGAAAGAAAGTGGTATCGATTTAAAAACTGATCCGTTAGCATTACAACGTCTGAAAGAAGCGGCAGAGAAAGCTAAAATTGAGTTGTCATCAGCTCAGCAGACTGATGTTAATCTACCATATATCACTGCTGATGCTAGTGGTCCTAAGCATCTTAATATCAGAGTTACTCGAGCTAAATTAGAATCTTTGGTAGAAGATTTAATCGAGAAGACTATAAATCCGTGCAAAACTGCTATCAAGGATGCTAAGTTAAAAATGTCTGATATCGACGAAATTATCTTAGTCGGTGGTCAGACGCGTATGCCGAAAGTTCAGGATGTTGTTAAAGATCTCTTTGGAAAAGAGCCGCGGCGTGATGTAAATCCAGATGAAGCAGTTGCGGTTGGGGCTGCTATTCAGGCTGCTGTATTATCCGGAGAAGTAAAGGATATTTTGCTGCTTGATGTTACACCGCTTTCCTTGGGTATTGAAACTCTCGGTGGAGTGATGACCAAGTTAATCGAGAAAAATACTACTATTCCTACTAAAACCTCGCAGGTGTTTTCAACTGCAGATGACAATCAGACTGCGGTTACTGTTCATGTTCTACAGGGAGAGCGCGATATGGCTTCGGGAAATAAGTCTCTAGGCCGTTTTGATCTAGCCGATATTCCACCTGCACCACGCGGTATACCTCAGATTGAAGTTACCTTTGATATTGATGCTAATGGAATTTTAAACGTTTCGGCTAAAGATAAAGCAACTGGGAAAGCGCAGTCGATCGTCATCAAAGCTTCAAGTGGCTTATCTGAAGATGAGATTGAGAGTATGGTCAAAGATGCTGAGGAGCATAAAGAAGCTGACCGTAAGTTCCATGAATTGGTGGATACTCGTAACCAAGCGGATAACATGATTCACGCTACAGAAAAATCTATGAAAGAATTAGGAGAGGAAGTTAAAGGAGATGAGAAAGAGAAGATTGAAGCTGCAATTACCGCATTGAAAGAAGCAATGAAGAGTGATGATAAAGAAGATATTGAAGCTAAAACTAAAGACCTGACTGAAGCATCTTCAAAGATGGCTGAACGCCTTTATGCCAAAAAAGCTCAAGAAGGAGCTAAACCAGATGAAGGGGAAGCTGAAACCGCAGAGGAAAAACCTGCTAAAAAGAAAAAAGAGAAGGTAGTAGAAGCTGAGTATGAGGAAGTGAAAGAGGAAGAAAAAGGCAAGAAATGATAGCAGATTATGGCGGAAAAAAGAGACTACTACCAGGTTTTAGGCGTAACTAAAAATGCCAGCGAAGCGGATATAAAAAAAGCTTATCGTAAACTAGCAATGAAGTATCATCCGGATCGTAATCCGGGCGATAAAAGTGCCGAAGATAAATTTAAAGAAGTAAACGAAGCTTATGAAGTATTATCCAATGAT
>CAYFQQ010000248.1:0-3218 GCA_964345265.1 uncultured Coxiellaceae bacterium | reverse complement strand
AATTCAACCGCGCTTAATTGCCAATTAAGCTGTGCTTCCTGTTTAGTAATTTTATCAGCATAACAGCTTTTGCTGTCGTCTTGAGGAGTCGGATTTAATTTATCTTGTTCTAAATCCTCTAAGACTTTTAACAATAATTTCGCGCCTAGTTTTGATAATTTTTTCTGCATGCTTGCAGTCGTATCGGTAACATCTATATTAGTTTTAGTTTGTTTTAAAATATCTCCGGTATCCCAGCCTTCGTCTACTTGCATAACTGTAACTCCAGTTTCTGTATCACCCGCCAGGATCGCTCTCTGAATAGGTGCTGCACCACGCCAACGCGGAAGTAAGGACGGATGTGCATTAATACAACCATATTTAAATGTGTTCAGAACCTCTTTAGGTAAAAATAATCCGTAAGCAACATCGATCATTATATCCGCGTGAATATTGTGTAAGGTTTGTTGCTCTATTTTATTTTTTAGTGTTTCTGGTTGATAGATTGGCAGATTATGTTGGAGGGCAAATTGTTTGACTGGAGTCGGAGTTGGTTTTCGACCACGACCTGCGGGACGATCAGGTTGGGTATAAACGGCAAGTATTTTATTATGCGATTTGATTAATGCATCCAGACAGGGAATTGCAAATTCTGAGCTACCAGCAAAAATGATTTTTAGTGACATGTTTAAATGCGCCCGTAAACATCTTCTAGACGCTCAATATCGTCTTCGCCTAAATATGAGCCGATTTGTACTTCGACAACTGCAACCTGTTGGTCTGTTTGATTTTCTATGCGATGCTGTGTTTCTATGGGAATATATACCGCGTCATCTACCTTACAAATTTTTTTCTTGTTGCCAATCGTGATTGTAGGTTTCCCCGTAATAACTATCCAATGTTCACATCGGCTAAAATGTTTTTGTAAGGATAAAGATCCTTTTGGTTTAATAGTAATTATCTTAACTTGATAATTATCCCCAAGTTGTAAAGTTTTATATGTGCCCCAGGGGCGTTTATAGATTTTTCCTATTTTATTTTGTTGCATATTATTTATCTTATTTTCTACTTTTCATTATAGCTTGTTCAGCTAAAGCTATAGCTCCGCATACCCCAGAATTTTCTTCTAGACCTGGAGAGACTATATAATTTTCTATATTTTCAAGTATTAATTCATGCTTAATATAACCATTTAAAAGTTTTCGGGTTTGTTGCTGTATTTTGGATAGTAAACCAGCTTTTTTCATTACACCACCGCCAATTATAATCTTTTGCGGTGAGACTGTTGCAATGCAATTTGCCATTGCGTAACCTAGATATGTAGCTTCTAGATCCCAAGCGGGATGATCTTGTGGTAGATCCATGGCAGATTTCACTCCCCAACGTTCCATCAATGCAGGGCCAGTAGCAAGTCCTTCTAGACAGTCGCCGTGATATGGGCAAACTCCTTTGAACGGATCGAGTTCTTTATCGTGGGGGATAAAAGTATGACCCATTTCAGGGTGAATCAAACCGTGTATCATTTTACCAGCTAGCACACCACCGGCTCCGATTCCGGTTCCTACCGTCCAATAGATTACACTGTCATATCCTCGGCCGTTTCCCCAACGTACTTCTCCAATTGCTGCACCATTTACATCTGTGTCAAAACCTATTGGTAGTTCAAGCTTATCTTTTATGCTACCAACAATATTAAAGTTTGCCCAGCCTGGTTTTGGAGCTGTTGTTATATAACCATAAGCAGGAGATTTAGGGTTTAAATCTATCGGCCCAAATGAAGATATACCTATAGCAGCTAAAGGAGTTTTTTGATGAATTTTTTTCAGAAAATCGATGACTTTTTCCATAGTTTCTTGGGGCTCATTAGTTGGAATACGTATTCGATCATGTATTTGCCCTTTCGAATCACCAATAGCGCAAATAAACTTGGTTCCACCTGCTTCAATTGCACCAAATAATTGCATAATAATTTACCCCTTATGTATGAAATACAGAACTATATCCTAATATTACTATCGAAAGAATTAAACAAGTTAAACCTAGCCATAAAGTATGTTTCACTTTTTCGCTACAGCCGATCCATTCACCAGAACGCCATCCCCAATAATTGGAGACTAAAATGATTAATGCCATAAATAATGGCCATCCGACCAACGGTCCTAAGGCGCCAATAATTTGAGCTGCTTTGCTGTAAAAGATTATTGAACCGTAATAGAACAGACTCATAAGTAATGCAAACAAGTAGTAAATTCGGGTGCCCGGTAATGTAAGATTTGAAAATGACTTATTTTTGATATGTAAAAATATCATATAAGATGTGTAAGGAATAAAGGCACATAATAAAAATCCCGGCCACATAATTGTAGCTGCACCTACATGATGAATACCCATGTGTGTAGCGAATTGTTGCATCTGTGAAGTAAATGAAAATGAAAAATTCTGTCCTGCAGAAGATAGCCCAGCAATAATAGCTAAAATAGCGCCTAGCCTATAGAGCTGTGGTTTTGTCTCCGGGCTCCTTAACTCGCGTTTCTCTTTGTGATGCAGATTACCTGCTTGATTGGATAGGATTAACCCGACAACAGCAAATATACAGCCTCCTAGAGTAACCATTCCAAACGGGGTGAAGATTTGTTGAGGGTGCTGAATTACTAAAGGTAATAGAAACCCAAGCATGATGCTCAATCCTAAATTAATTACAAATGCTAACCCTATTCCAATCATATTTATTGATAAGGCAAAACAGATTTGACCGATGCCAAATACAAGTCCTCCTAGTATCATAACTGTAAGAATAATTGCGGGAGTTTGTTTATAGACTTCAAATATTTGTGGTGATAAGAAATAAGCTACTATCCAAGGGATAATGAGGAATGTCCATATGCAATATTGCAGCCAGATATTTTCGAATTTCCACTTATGAACATGTTTGGTAGGTAATGCAAATGAACCGTTAGCGATGCCGGCAACTAAGATTAGTAGTAAAGCAGTAAGCATGGCCATAGTAATCTCCTGGAACCCGTCATGTTTTTTTCTGGATCCCGCATCAAGTGCGGGATGACTCATGAAATTTTTTTAGGTTTCCTTAGATATTGTATAACTATTGGTGTCTAAGTCAAAGCGTCTTAATTAAGGGCCAGCAATTCTAATTTTGACCAATTTTAAGTGCTATTTCACGTCATACCCGCGAAGGCGGGTATCCAAAGAGCCCCAAATTAAATGGATTCTCGCATTCGCGA
>CAYFQQ010000247.1:0-2898 GCA_964345265.1 uncultured Coxiellaceae bacterium | reverse complement strand
TGCATATGCTTGCATATTATGAGCTACATGAAAACATGTATTCTGCTATTACTCGTGAAAAACAACTCAAAAAATGGAATAGAGAATGGAAAATACAATTAATTGAGAAAATGAATCTGTCATGGCGCGATTTATAGTACGACATTATTCAATAACTAATTTGAGATTCCCGCTTGCGCGGGAATGACGGAACATTTATTCAACAACGCCGTAAACATTTATAATTATTACTTTTTACTTACTGTTATGAACTATCGTTCAAATTAGTCATGACTAATTTGAGGTCGTGTTCAAAATGGTCAGACAGAATGTTGCGAAATGGGATGTTTTTTTAATACTTTTTCTGGATCCCGCGCGGTCAAGCCGCGGGATGACGAAAAGAGCTGCGGGACGAAGAGGACGGTGCGGGATGAGAAAAGAGCCGCGGGACGACGGTTATGCGGGAAGACAAAAAAAGTTGCGGGGTGAGGAGGTGCGAGAATTTGGTGGTGCTTTTAAGCTCAGATTTTGTGTCATATCCTCAGTCTATTTCATGATGTACATACAAAAAAGCTTATTCATAAATCCTGAAATTTGTAATTAATTGTTGATCGATTTGGTAATATTTTATATTCTGAAACATGAAGCTATCTCTAAGTTAAGAAAATGTCATCCTCGCGAATGCGAGGATCCAGGGATTATGTAGGAACAGGCATGCCTGTTCCCTACGTTTGCGGGATGATGGAATGGCTTTTGGGAAAAATGCTAAATTTTTAGAGGTGCTTATTAAGACTAAATGTTTGGAAATAACCGATGAGTTTGAAAATCGTAGTATTAGTAAAGCAAGTTCCTGATACTAAGAATATTACCAGTGATGCTATGACCCCCGATGGCACAGTTAATCGGGCGGCTTTGCCGGCTATTGTTAATCCTGAAGATTTAAATGCACTTGAGGAAGCATTAAAGATTAAAGAGTCGGTTGGGGCGGTTATTACTGCGATTACATTAGGGCCTCCGTCAGCAGTTAAAGTATTAAAAGAATGTCTTTATCGCGGGATTGATGATGTTGTGCTGGTGACTGACCAGAGGTTTGCTGCATCAGATACTCTTGCTACTTCTTATGCGCTTAAGTGTGCGATAAATCAGGTTGGTGACTGTGATTTAATTTTCTGCGGGCGCCAGGCAATCGATGGCGATACTGCTCAGGTTGGCCCGCAGATCGCCGAGAAACTTAATATTAACCAGCTTACCTGTGTATCCGAAGTTGTTGCGACTGATAGTAGTAGTATTACGGTACGAAGAGCTATCGAAGGAGGATATGAAGTAGTTCGAAGCAAATTTCCGGTTTTGGTAACTGTAACCTCTGATGCTAATGAACCACGTTCGCCGAGTGCCAGGCAGGTTATGATCTACAAAAACATCGCAACAAGATGTGCCGCGTCTGATGATGCTTATATGTACCCCGATTTGAAGGTATGCAGCCATATTAAAGAGTGGCACTTGGATGATATCAAAGCGGATCCCAAGTTGTGCGGACTTTCGGGGTCTGCAACCAAAGTTAAGAAAATTGAAAATGTTGTGTTGACTGCAAGAGATATAAGGCAAGTTTCGAGTGATGAGATGAGTATTGGTAATCTGGTTAATGAATTAGTTGCAGAACATGTTTTGGGATAGGTGAAAATATAATGGGCAAAAATAATGTCTTAGTATTTGTCGAGCAGAATAATAAAAAAATTGCTGATGTAAGTTTGGAACTAATTTGTAAAGCATCCCATCTTGCCGAACAGCTTAAAGTTGAAGTGGAAGCTGTTGCCCTTGGCCATGATATGAAGAATAAGTTACCAGTATTAGGGCATTACGGATGTAATAATGTTTACTATATCGATGATAAACGGTTGGCGCATTTTACTTCAGTTCCTTATGCTAAAACGATAGTTAATGTTATTAAGAAATATCAGCCGCAGATTGTTTTATTTGGTGCTACAACCATGGGACGTGATGTTGCTCCTCGTGTTGCCTCACAATTAAAGTGCGGTCTAACTGCTGACTGTACTGATCTTAAAATTGGTAACTATGAATTTGCCGGCAAAACCTGGGAGAATATTTTGTTACAAATTCGCCCTGCTTTTGGCGGCAATATAGTTGCTACTATAGTTTCACCGGAAAGTATGCCGAGTATGGCTACGGTGCGTGAAGGCGTTATGAAAATGTCTGCACCTGACGAATCCCGAAAAATTAATATTGTTGAAGAAAAATGTGAACTTTCTGAGAACGATTTTTTAACAGAAATTTTAGAAGTAGTTCGCGAGGAGAAGAAAGTCAATCTTAAAGCTGCGAAAGTAATCGTTGCTGCTGGAATGGGGGTTGCAACTCAAGAGTCCTTGGCTTTAGTTAAACAACTTGCAAGAATATTCGGTGCCGAAATAGGATGTTCACGTCCTGTGGTTGATGCCGGCCTATTGGAACACGAACGTCAAATTGGCCAGACTGGTACTACAGTCCGACCCAATTTATATATTGCCTGCGGTATTTCTGGGCAGATTCAGCATGTGGTAGGCATGAATGAAGCAAATCGAATTATTGCTATAAATAGTGATCCTAATGCACCAATTTTTAAAGTTGCACACTATGGTATCGTCAGCGATCTTAATGATGTGATACCAAAAATGATTAAGGCATATAAGTCAAAAGTTTAGGGGAAAGACGTGGCAAATTTTTATTTAGATAATAGCGACATTTTGTTTCATATCAAGAATATGGATATTTCCCGCATTGTAAATTTAAAGGAAGAGAATTTTACTGAAAAAGATATTTTTCCTGAAGCTCCTCACGACTTTGAGGATGCTGTTGACAATTATGCTAAAGTACTTGAGATTGTGGGTGAAATAGCTGGAGAGTTTATCGCTCCACGTGCCTCTG
>CAYFQQ010000246.1:0-3523 GCA_964345265.1 uncultured Coxiellaceae bacterium | reverse complement strand
TAATACCGGGATTTTTAAGTCTAAAGCTGCATTAACTGCAAACCCGATTTTTTCAATAGGAACAAACTCTTGATGAAAATCATCAACTGAATAATTGATCTCAGTTAGACCGTTATTTTTAAGCTTTTCTAATAATTCATATGCTTTTTTATAATTGGTAGCCCAAAAGGCATTTGTCACTATACGTATTTTAGTATCAGACTCACTATTCTTTACATGTTTAATAACATCATAAATATCACGCTCATATAATAAAGGCTCCCCCCCTGTAAAAACTATTAAAGGAATTTGATATTTTTGTTTAAGTTTGTTAAAAACAAATTTCATATTGCTACTAGATAAATGGTTAGAAAATCGTGGGCCACAATTGGGAGCACAAAACTTACACGAAGCATTACATTTATCTGTAACAATATATGTTAAACTTTTCATTTTTTTGAGTGCTAACTAAAATTCATATTAACCTTATGGTTTAAAAAAGTTTGTATTAATAGGTTGATCATTTAATTCTTTTAATAAAAAATCCTTTAATTTTTCACCTGATTTAGGAGACATTAATGGGCTAATTTTAATTTCGTCTCTATTGATTCCACGTACAACAACATCTCTTACAGCAACAGCATTAATTGCTGCAACATAATTTACAGCAACAGCATAATCCATCTGATAAACTACAGTATCTCTACCTATTGGAAAATCTGGAATATTTATATAATGATCAGAATGATATTCCTCACGAGCCTTCTTAACTATTTTTCTCATTTCCTTATCATCATAAAGTGGGATAGTCTCACCATTTGGCAAATCTATACTATCAAATGATAATAATCCTCTTTCTTTGAGATATTTGATCGGGGATTCCAAAAAGTCTTCGGGTTCCTCTGCGGATATTATGATTTTCTGAAAAATTTCTGTTAATTTCATATATTCTTCTTCAAAAGCTTTTGACAAAATCGGTAAGCCTTTTTCTAAAATTTTAACTGCTAAAATATAATTTTGTTTATTTGACATGTTTTTCTCCTTTTCAATTTAAATAGGCATTAATTATCTCTGTAGCTAATGTTTTGTAATTGACCTGAGAGTAAGAAGTTAAAAACTATCTAATTAAAAACTTCTAAAAAAATTACGATTAGCAATTCGTATAATTAACTTCTACCTGTTCAATTAAAATTGAAACAGTTCAATAATAAAGTAACAAATAAACCAAGAACAATTAGGGAAAACCCTGGGTTTTTAGAGAAATATTCCTTTATTTTCAAGACCGGCCAAATTAAATCCTAAACTGAATAATGTTTTACAATTAAGTTTATCCTTGATGTTCTTAACATGCATCTCAATTGTTTTACTAGATACTGCTAATTGTTTACAAATCTTTTGAGTATTTTTACCGCGTTTTAATAAATCTAACACATCTAATTCTCTTTGCGTCAAATAATTATTTTTAAAATCTAAATAAAATCGTTTAAATTCTGTATTCCTAATAAATTCATTCAAACACGATTGAGTTAATAAATCCTTGTTACAATCGCAAGTTTTTGGAAACTTTTGGTAATAATCCTTAAAAATATTCAATACAGGAAATTCATACCGAGATTTATGGCCCTCTTCTATTAAACTAGATACGCTATCTTTGAAATAAGCAATAAATCGATATAAATAATTAATATAATTTAATAATTCTGGCATTTTTCCTTCTTTATCTGCGGTCATCGAAAAATGAAAATATTCTGCAAATTGATCATGATGTTCAATTATGACTAATCCTGGTGACATATTAAACATCCTATCAACTGAAAATATCCGTTCATCATTTAACCAGTGAGTTAAAAATACACCTTCGGGAAGATAATGTTTCACAAGTCCACAATAAGTAAAAAGATTTTTCTCATAATAGTAACGAGTAAATCCAGGGTAATTGTTCATCATGAAATGAGTACCATCAAAATAGTGAACATTGTAAGAAAAATATGAAATATTAAAGACCTTTAATGGCTTAACAATTTGCTGAATCTTGTCAACCGCACTAACTAACAAAGAGCGCTTAAAAAGCAGATTAATATCCGATAATTTTAATGCATTTCCCATAGTACATTACTAATTTTGACTATTAATATACGTAAGTTTAACGTGCGAATTTTAACTTTTCAAATTCTTATATGCTAAGTAAAAAGAATCATCCACACAAAGAGGCACATTGCTAATTTTGCGCAAATAAAGATCTAAGCCGTATGCTTCAGCTCTCTAGTTACGACAAACCATGAGCTGATTAAGCCCAATGATATGCTAATAATAAATAAACAAAAAGCTGCGCTAAAACTTAAATTATGCAAATAGAAATCGCTATTATACGAGCTTGTTAATTGCGCCACCGGTTTTTGTAACCATGATAAAGCAGCTGATACCAAAATCAAAGCAATTAAACTTCCAAATAAACCATACCAAACTCCGATATATAAAAATGGCCGGCGAATAAAAGCATCAGTTGCACCGACTAATTTTAGGATTGAAATTTCTTTGCGTTCATTCTGTGTTGCTAAATGGATTGTATTGCCAACAATAAACAAGACACCAATTACTAACAGAAATGTTAAAGCATAAATTCCGTGTTTAGCCAAATTAATCATATTACCTAACCTTTGTATCCATTCTAAATCTAATTGAGCATTGTCAACTTCAGGCAGGTTTCCTAATGAGTTCAATAAAATTGTAATAGTTGGTTGAGACCGCAAAGACAATATTGGCTGTACCAAAATAACGCCGGGTAAAGGATTTTTATGAAGTAAATTAACGACTGTTTGAGTATCTAGAACCTGGCTGAATTCTTTTAAACCTTGTTGCGGAGATATATAAGTAACATTAGCTATTTCAGGATTGGTTCGAAGTTGTTGTAATAAATCTTGAGTACGCATATCAGAAAGATCGCTCTTCAAATATAAAGAGATTTGAGTGCTGTCTTCTTTCCAGCTTTGAGTCAGATTCTGTGTATTCTGTAACAGAATATAAAGAAAAGTTGGCAAGGCCAAAGCAATTCCAATCACCATAATAGTTAGAAAACCAGAAAATGGTGAGTTAAATAGTTTCCCTAAACCGGAAAAAAACGCACGAATATGTGCAATACAATACATTTTAAGTTTAACTTTCATCTTCTTTAACAAGTATACCTTGTTTAAGGGTTAATACACGGTGCTGCATTGAAGCGATCAATGCTAAATCATGACTTGCGATTAACATTGTGGTATCTGCCTGATTTAACCTTTCAAATAAACGCATAATTTCAACTGACAACTGTGGATCAAGATTACCTGTAGGCTCATCTGCTAATAATAAAGCAGGCCGGTTTACCACAGCACGAGCTATTGCAACTCGTTGTTGTTCACCACCACTAAGTTCATCAGGTTTGTGACGCCGCCTATCTGATAATTGGACAATTTCCAGGAGTTCATCAACTCGTCGACTGCGTTCACTCCGAGGTACTTTATTAACGATCATAGGCAACGCGATATTTTCTGCTGCTGACAACGTT
>CAYFQQ010000245.1:0-4242 GCA_964345265.1 uncultured Coxiellaceae bacterium | reverse complement strand
ATGCTGTCATTCTCGCGAATGCGAGAATCCATTTAATTTGGGGCTCTTTGGATACCCGCCTTCGCGGGTATGACGTGAAATAGCACTTAAAATTGGTCAAAATTAGAATTGCTGTATTTCGATAGAAATTTTGACACTGAAATTTTTTTTAATTATACTTTAATTAATCTTCAGGGCAGGGTGAAAGTCCCTACCGGCGGTAGTTTTATGAATTCGATTTTTTGAGTTTGTAAAAGAGCCCGCAAGCGCTTCATATGATCGTATATGAAGGACAAGCAGATATGGTCAGAATCCATAGCCGACGGTTATAGTCCGGATGAAAGAAGAAAATATATTTTTATTTTATCCTGCCTTGATTATATTAATAGCCTTGTTGCATAAATATTTGTGAAGAGTCATCCTCGCGAATGCGAGGATCCAGATTATAGGAACAGGCATGCCTGTTCCCTACTAGATTCCCGCTTGCGCGGGAATGACAGACATACAATATTTTTTTACAACAATGCTATATTTAGCATTATTTTTTATGAGAAGTTATACGCATGAATAATAACTATATGCAGCAAGCTTTGCAATTAGCTGAGCTAGGCAGAAAGACCGTAGCACCTAATCCTATGGTTGGCTGTATTATTGAGCGCGATGGCAAAGCTGTTGGCTGTGGCTGGCATAGAAAAGCTGGGTTGCCTCATGCCGAAATTGAAGCGCTACATGATGCTGGTGATAAAGCTAAAGGAGCTAATGTTTATGTCACACTTGAACCGTGCTGCCATTATGGACGTACTCCACCTTGTGTGAATGCTTTAATCGAAGCACAAGTGAAGTCGGTGCATATTGCTGTTTGTGATCCAAATCCTCTTGTTTGTGGACAAGGTGTCAAAAAGCTAAAAGAAGAGGGTATTAAAGTTTATATAGGTGAGGAGCAGGAAGCTGCTCTGAAGCAAAATGAAGTTTTTTTTCATTACATTACAACTAAACGCCCATTTGTTATTGCTAAATGGGCAATGTCTTTGGATGGAAGGATTGCTACTGATAGTGGTCATGCCAAGTGGATAACTGGTGAAAAAGCAAGAAAACATGTGCATCAGACTCGTAGGCTGATGGGGGCAATTTTAGTCGGGGTAAATACAGTGATAAAGGATAATCCGCAGTTAACGGTTCGTTTGGTTAATGATCGCATATCAAAAGTTCATTATCACCTGCGTATTGTACTTGATAGTATCGGTAGGATACCTTTTGGTAGCAAAGTCTTGAATGTGGATTTGCCCGGTAAGACATTAATCGCAACAACAGAAAAATCTAAACAGAGTTGGCGTGAGAAATTATTGAGACAAGGTTGTGAAGTGTTAGTTTTACCACAAGATCAATTTGGAAACGTTGATGTCAAGGCTTTGCTAGATGAATTAGGGCAACAGGAAATAACCAGTTTGTTGGTAGAAGGAGGTAGTGAGACGTTTACTAGTTTTGTTAGAGAAGGGCTGGTTAATAAATTTCATATATATGTTGCAGCAAAATTAGTAGGTGGTAAAAAAGTGACTTCGCCTCTATTAAATTTGGGTATTTCTGATATGTCGAACGCTATGCAATTGATGTATGAAAAATATCGAATGTTAGGTAATGATATTTTTATAGAGGCAAAATTAACTCAGAGAACTACATGTTTACCGGAATAGTCGAAGGTCAAGGTGAGATTTTGTCTGTCAATTTTTTTGATAATCAGGCAAGGTTTCGTATTAAACCATTATTTTCAATGCAAAATTGTGAACGCGGTGAGAGCATTGCTATTAACGGAGTTTGTTTAACAGTTGAGAATTGTACCAAAGACTGGTTTGAGGTATATGCTTCTACTGAGACTCTAAATATTACTAATCTAAAGACAATGACCAAAGGGAAAAACGTTAATCTTGAACGGTCTTTAATGGCAGAACAAAGATTAGGTGGACATTTTGTTACCGGTCATGTGGACACTTTGGCGAAAGTTTCAAAAATAACTCAAGCAGCTTCGTCACGCATTTTTTATTTAGAATTCGATAACAAGTTCAACGATCTTTTAGTGACAAAGGGTTCGGTGGCTTTAGATGGCGTTAGTTTAACTGTTAATCAATGTGGTGATGGTTTTTTTACTGTTAATATTATTCCTGAAACTTTACGAATAACAACTTTATCAAAGTGGACGGTCGGGTACCAGGCAAACATGGAAACCGATTTGATCGGTAAGTATGTGCAGAGGAAATTAGGTTATAAGGAAGATTCTTCTAAATTGAATGTGGAGTTTTTACAACAACATGGCTATTTGTAGAATTGAAGAAATACTGGGAGAAATTAAAAAAGGACATCCGATCATTCTAATAGATGATGAGAATCGCGAGAATGAAGGTGATTTGATAGTTGCTGCTGAAAAAGTAACCCCGGAAATTATTAACTTTATGGCAAAATATGGAAGAGGCCTTATTTGCTTACCGATGGATCCCGAGTTAATTGACCGGCTTAAGTTACCACTGATGGTCCAGAATAACACATCACGATTTCATACCAATTTTACGGTTTCAATCGAAGCTCGTTACGGCATAACTACTGGTATATCTGCTTTTGATCGGGCAAAAACTGTTTTGACTGCAATAAGTGATAATGTAAAACCTGAAGATTTAGTTTCTCCAGGCCATATATTTCCATTACGTGCCGAAAGTAATGGTGTGCTAGTGCGTAAGGGGCATACTGAAGGCAGTGTTGATCTAGCAAAACTCGCAGGCTTGAAATCAGCGGCAGTAATGTGTGAGATCATGAAAGATGATGGCACCATGGCGCGATTGCCTGATTTAGAAAAGTTTGCTGAGATACATAATTTAAAAATAGCTTCGATTAAAGATTTGATCAGTTATCGTCTAAAATGTGATAAAAGTCTAATTAAGCGTATTGTTACTACAAAAATTCCGACCGATTACGGGGAATTTGATCTGATTGCTTATGAAAGTTTGCCGAATTCTTCAACTCATTTAGCTTTAGTAAAAGGAAATATCGATAATAATGCACCGACATTGGTTCGAATTCATAGTCGGTGTTTAACTGGGGATGTTTTTAATTCAAAGCGATGTGATTGTGGGCAGCAGTTGCAGCACGCGATGCGTACTATTGCTGAAGAAGGTCAGGGCGTGATTCTGTATATGGATCAAGAAGGAAGAGGGATTGGTTTGGGCAATAAAATTCGTGCCTATGCTTTACAGGATCATGGAGTTGATACAGTTGATGCTAATATACAACTTGGCTTTGAAACAGATCATAGGGATTATGGAATCGCGGCACAAATATTATTAGATTTAGGCATCTCACAAGTACGCCTGTTAACTAATAATCTAAATAAAATTACCGCATTAGAGAATAGCGGTTTGAAAGTTATTGAGCGAATTCCTATTGGGGTTGGATATTGTAAAGAGAATATTAATTATTTAAAAGTTAAAAAAACTAAAATGGGGCATTTATTAAATTTAAATTATGAAGAGGAGAAATCATGTTAGAAATTAAAACAATCGAAGGTAAATTGCATGCTGAACAACTTAAGTTTGCAATTGTGGCAAGTCGTTTTAACGAGTTTATTGTAAGTCGTTTAATTGGCGGTACAGTTGATTTTTTAGTTCGCCATGGAGCTGAAAAAGATAACTTGACTCTGGTTCACGTTCCAGGTGCTTTTGAAATTCCAAAGATGACCAGAGTTTTAGCTAAATCTGGCAAATATGATGGTATCATTTGCTTGGGTGCAATCATTCGTGGCGCAACTCCCCACTTTGAAATTCTTGCTAATGAGACGGTTAAAGGGTTAAGCCAAGTTGATTTAGAATATGATACCCCGATTGGATTAGGTATTTTAACTACCGATACTATAGAGCAAGCGATTGAAAGGGCTGGCACGAAAGCGGGAAATAAAGGTGCCCAGGCTGCTGCCGCATGTTTAGAAATGGTTCGAGTTTTAAAACAGATTTAAGAATATGATCAATGGCTCGAGCAGTAGCATTAATATCTGGTGGCTTAGATTCTTTATTAGCAGCTAAAATAGTCATTGATCAAGGTGTTCATGTTGAGGGCTTGAATTTTATCATAGGGTTTGAGGGTAAAAACAATCCTGCAATCGAAGTAGCAGAACAATTAGGAATCAAGTTACATATAATTGACATAATTGATGAATTTAAAACGATTATAGCAAATCCAAAGCACGGTTATGGTTTTGGTCGATGCTGCTAAAATCCCTGCCGG
>CAYFQQ010000244.1:0-3425 GCA_964345265.1 uncultured Coxiellaceae bacterium | reverse complement strand
AAAATGGAATAGAGAATGGAAAATACAATTAATTGAGAAAATGAATCTTTCATGGCGCGATTTATATTACGACATTATTCAATAACTAATTTGAGATTCCCGCTTGCGCGGGAATGACGAAACATTTATTCAACAACGCCGTGACGACACAGAAAAGCAAATTTATCTCTTGCTTTCAAACGGATAGGTAATTAAAATTGCTACTTTAGTAAACTCGCGCTAGCTTCGTATGAATAAATGTGATATTACGTCTCAGTTCTCGGCTAATGGTTGATTTGTGCACACCAATCTCCTTTGCTATTTCAGTCCGGCTACAGCCAGCCCACCATAACCCATAAATTCTACAACGCTGAATAAAATTAAGCTGTTTATATGTCATTATGCAACTCCTTGTTATTTTTGCCAAGCCGAATTTTAACGTAATTCAGCCGGCCTTAAACCTAACAAAAGTTGCACTTATGAGTTGAATTCAAGAACATTTAAAAATATTGTTCAATTAAAATCTGATCATACAGTAACAGAAGAACAAATCAATACTATAATTAATTGCCTAAAATTATGTATTTTGAGTTTACCAATCGATGATGCAAAAAAAATTAAAATCCAGCTTAATTTCTTAACCGATGATGTTTTGGCTCCCCTGTTTGATCCTCAAGGACGACTTACTGTATTAAGAAGTTTGTTAGAATTCTGCCACTATATAAGCAAATGTTATACAAATTATACAGAATCATGTATCACGAATTTGATATCAAGTAAAATAGAAAATTTAAAAGCTACATACACAATAATTGAACTACTAGACTTGCCTCAAAACTTGCAAACAGAAATCTTAAGTTATTTGTCACCTAATGATCTTCAATTAACTTCCAAAGTTTGTAAATCTTGGAGAGCTACGTCGTCCGAAATTTTAGAGAAAAGACAATCTATCATTAGTAAAGTTCCTCATATCCACTCTAAAGTAAGAATATTTATAATCCCTGCTTTATATGAACTTGTAAAAAAAACAATAAAAGATTACGTAAATATTATCAATCACCATACTAAATTGATAGAAAGTCAACAACACCGGGAAGTATTATTATCATTACGACAAAGTATTGAGCAGATTTTATGCACAAATAATGCTCTAGGGAAAAGTTCTCACACTACTAAGATCGGTCCTGGTGTGCGTGTAAATGATCCCGACTCAAAATGTTACCAACAATATGAAGACCTCCTAAAAAATTTAGAATCTTTACTTCATGATACTTTGAAAACCTGTAGATCAAATTCCTTGCCAGAAAATATTAGAAATGAATTTCAAGAAATACTAAACAAATTTAACACTTCAATGGATGATTTACAGAAATATTATTCCCAGGAAACTTCATTACAAACTCAGAGTGAAACTCACTGTTCTTTGTAAATTCTATGCTAAACGCGTGATTTTTCTGCGAAGGAGGATAAATAATCTTTCTAAACAACTACCAAATATTCCACCAGTGTTTCTGGGGCAAACTATCATGACAGCGCATTAATTGTATATGATATACCCATGCTTGATGGCGCACTTTTTTGGCTACATTCAACAACCATCTTTTACGTAAATGCGTCCCCTTAATATAACCTCCTATCCCTTCGTGATACGCCAAATAAACCCTATATGGATCTCCTTTGGGAACGCCAGCACGACGATGAGCTTGGTCAATATACCACCCAATAAAATCAACAGCGTCTTTAAAAGCATCTCGGTCAGCACTAGAATTGCTTGTCGAACGCTTATAAGCACGCCAACTTTCATCGGTTGCCTGCGAATATCCAAATGCGCTAGTCGGGCGAGTCCATGGAATAATCCACAATAATTTTTGGCGTGGGGGCTTTGCTTTAGCCCTAAAATGAGATTCTTGATAAATAACTGCCATCTGCACACTGATTGGGACACCCCATTGTTCTTGCACATGTTGTGTCGCCCAATACCATTTAGGATACTGTTGGAAAACGCTGCAAAGATTATCTATATTTTGCGGCCGTGGAGTAACACAACCTGTCAAACCAATTAGACATACAGAAAATAATAATTTCTTCATTGACTCACCCGTTGTTTAACTATTATAAATAATGGGATTGCTAATAATTGTGCAACAAGTGAAAAAATAACTAAATACATAATTGAAATACCGTATAACATTCCCATTAAACTACTTCCTAAAAACCAAAAAATACCATATCCAGCATTAAAAATTCCATACGCAGAACCACGTTTTTGCATTGGAATCATATTAGCAATAATAGCTCGCATAATAGATATTTGTGATCCCATACCTATTCCCCATAATATCATTCCAATACAAGCAAGATAAAAACCTCCCAAAAATACCAAAGGAGCGAACAAGGATGAAATAATAATCACTAGAATCAAAACCATATAACCATTATGATCAAATAAACTTCCAAATAGTAAAGCAGTAATTCCACTTGCGCCTAACGCAACAGAGTATAGTATCGGAATCCATATAACCGAAACAATAGCCGTTTTTTGAAAATGAAAAGCTATTAGTGGAAAATCAGCATAACCAGCTGCTACTAACGCTGCACCGCTAAGATATATCCAAAAAGTAAATACAGTTCGATTAGTTTCTTTTGCTCGAACAAATTCGGTTTCTAAATCTTTCGGATGAGGATAAAGCTTACGTGCAACAAACAGAATTGCTAACGCTATTAACGCTGGGATAATCAGGATCAAAAAACTCTGTCGATAAGTGCCTTCAAAATACAACACAACAGTGACAATAATTGGGCCTGTCATGGCGCCAATTTGATCTAACATTTTATGTAAACCGAATCCCCAACCTCTGCCCAGCCGCTGGCTTGCATGCGCTAACATGGCATCCCGCGCAGGAGTTCGCATAGCCTTTCCAAAACGTTCGATAACTATTAATAGAGCTGCAAATTCCCAGTGACCAGCTAAAGCTAACATTGGAACTGCCAATAAAGTAGCCAAATACCCAACTAAAGCAAGAACCCAATAATTTCCAGTAAACTCAACGATATAACCCGAAACAATTCGCAATCCGTGACTGACTAATTCACCTAAACCAGCAACAAATCCCACTACAGTAGCGCTTGCTCCCAGCATGGCGAGATAAGGCCCAATAATACCACGAGCACCATCACTAGTGACATCTGCAAATAAGCTAATCAAGCCTAATAAAATAATAAACTCAAGTGCTGTTTTTGGATTTACTTTTTTCAATTGAGAAACCAATAATTTTCTTTTCTATTATCCAAGGAGGATCCATAAATTGTCAAGTCAGCAATTCTAATTTCAGCAATTCTCATTTTGTTAATTAAATCTACTTCATTGGCATTTAAATTTTGTCATCCCGTCATGGATTGACGGGATCCAGGCTACAGGGATGTAAAAAGATCATATTTGTTTGGTA
>CAYFQQ010000243.1:0-6923 GCA_964345265.1 uncultured Coxiellaceae bacterium | reverse complement strand
TACCAAACAAATATGATCTTTTTACATCCCTGTAGCCTGGATCCCGTCAATCCATGACGGGATGACAAAATTTAAATGCCAATGAAGTAGATTTAATTAACAAAATGAGAATTGCTGGTAAAATATATGAAATGTCGTTAGCTTCAAAATCAAGTATCCCATAAAAAAGCAGCCATAAGTTTTAATAAAGAATTTTTTAATCATGTTCGAATTTACTTTTCGCATTAGTTTCTTTTATTAGCAGCGATAAAACTAATGCAACTACCAAAACAATTGGCAACAGAGTCAGTCCAAGCTCATAATTAAATTTACTGGCATCTAAAATAAATCCAACGATTGGTGGCAAGAAAGCACCACCCAACATATTTACTCCATTTACAAAACCCATAGTAGCTCCTACCGCAGATGGCGGATTAATTTCTCGCGCTACTGTAAAAGACGTAATAAAGCCGCTTGATAGAAAACCGATACCAAATATTAATACTCCAATTAAAATATGCGGAATCTCAGGAATATATATCACTGTAGACAACGCAAAAAAACCTCCAATAGAACTTAATATCATGAAAATTTTACGTTTCCTTATACGATCCGATAAATTACCAAATAGAGGAGAACCAACAGCCCAGCCAAAAAACAACATAGAAACCAAAGTAGCTGCAAATGGCGTTGAAACTTTATATTTCTCTGTAAGGAATGGCACACCCCACAGAGTGCCGAATATTAGTGTAGGCGTATACATGAGGCAACCAAAAAATGCGCACAGCCAAGTTTGTTTACTGCGTAATACATGTTTTAGCCCGACCAATAAGCTTTTCTCAGATTCTTCTATAGAGCTATTACTCTGACTAGTGTGTACTTTATCACCGATAATTAACCACATTAACAACGCTATAATCAGTCCAATTGCTGCTAATAAAACCATGGTCATGCGCCAATGTAATTTAGCCACTAAAAAAGCAAGCGGTGCTTGGCCACCAACAGCTCCAAGCATACCAACAGTTACCACTAAACCATTTAACAATGTAAAACGATTTATTGGCAGTCGAGTCGCTGCTATATATGCGCATCCTATATATGCAGTTGATGAGCCAAGTCCGATTAATAAACGTCCTAAAATTGCTACAATAAAAACATGCGTTGTCGCGAACAAAACAGTTCCACAAACACAGACAAAAACCGAAATGGTCAATAAACGCCGTGCTCCAAGATAATCAATTAAAACTCCTCCTGGAATCTGCATTGCGGTATAGGCATAAAAATACACAGCAGCAAGACTCCCTAAAGATGTAGCATTAACAGAAAAATCGTGCATTAAGTCATTAGCCATTACTCCAAGTGATACTTGCAAAGAAAATTCATAGCAGAAAAAAACCGTTGCCAAAATCCACATTAACCAGGGAAGTAATGATTTTATTCTCATCACAAACTACCTTAACTTCTCTTTCAATATTTGATTAACTTGTTGAGGATTGGCTTTGCCTTTAGTAGCTTGCATGACTTGACCTACAAAGAACCCAAATAATTTTTCTTTTCCAGCACGATATTGCTGTAGTTGCTCTGGATTAGCATCCATTATTTTAGCAATAACTTTTTCCAATTCACTGCTATCAACAATTTGCTTCAAACTTCTTTGCTCAATAATCTCATCAGCCTCCCCTTCACCATGCCACATCGCGTCAAATATAGTCTTAGCAATTTTACTTGAAATAGTATTATCAGCAATACGTCTAAGCAAACCTGCTAATTGTTCAGCAGCAACTTTACTATTTAGAATATTACATTTTTCTTTATTAAGAGCTGCGGATAACTCTCCCAGTATCCAGTTAGTTACTAATTTCGGATTAGCATCAGAATACTTAACAGTGCTTTCAAAATAATTAGCCATATTACGATCGCTTGCTAAAATATTAGCATCATAACTACTTAAATTATATTCCTGCTGTAAACGCTGGCGCTTTTCATTAGGTAATTCTGGCAGTGAGGCACGTATTGACTCAATAAATTCGTCACCGAATTCAAGCGGTAACAAATCAGGATCAGGAAAATAACGATAATCTTCTGCTTCTTCTTTAATTCTAGTCGAGTAAGTCTCATCTTTTTCAGCGTCATAAAGACGAGTTTCTTGAATTATTTCACCGCCATTTTCAAGAACGTTAATTTGACGTTTAATTTCATAATTGATAGCACGTTCGACAAAACGAAATGAATTAATATTTTTCACTTCTGTACGAGTACCAAATTTAGGTTGACCTTCAGGGCGTACTGAGACATTAGCATCGCAACGAAACGAACCTTCCTGCATATTAGCATCGCTGATATCTAAATAACGTACTAAAGAATGTAAAGCTTTCAAATAAGCTACCGCCTGCTTTGCTGAAGTTATATCTGGTGCTGAGACAATTTCAATTAATGGCGTACCAGCTCGGTTTAAATCGATTCCAGTTAAACCATGAAAATCTTCATGTAATGATTTACCAGCATCTTCTTCCAAGTGTGCTCGAGTTACATTAATACGTTTTTCAATACCATCTTCAAGTTGAATATCTAAATAACCATCTTTAACAATCGGTAATTCATATTGGCTAATCTGATAGCCTTTAGGCAAATCGGGATAAAAATAGTGTTTACGAACAAAAATAGAAGTTTTGACAATTTCGGCCTTAATACTTAAGCCAAATTTCACTGCCATACGTACTGCTTCTCCATTCAATACTGGGAGCACTCCAGGCATAGCTAAATCAATGATACATGCTTGAGTATTTGGTTCACCCCCATAACTAACTGAAGCACCTGAAAATAATTTACTTTGCGTGCTTAGTTGCACGTGAACTTCTAGCCCTATCACTGATTGCCACTGCATATTAAAATCCCTCTGGAATTTGCTTGTGCCAATCTGTTACTTGCTGATACTTGTGTGCCATATTCAATAGCTCATCTTCAGCGAAATGTTTGCCTATCAATTGCATACCAATAGGAAGACCTTCAACAAAACCTACAGGTAAAGAAATTGCTGGCAGACCTGCTAAATTGATTGCAATAGTATATATATCATTTAAATACATTTTTATTGGATCATATGTTTTATCACCAATACTAAATGCAGGAGTCGGTGTAGTAGGACCCAAAATTATATCTACATCGCGAAAAGCCTTGCTAAAATCTTCACTAATTAAACGGCGAACTTTCTGTGCCTTTAAATAATACGCTTCATAATAACCTGCAGAGAGTACATAAGTACCAATCATGATACGACGTTTTACTTCCTGTCCAAAGCCTTCGCCACGAGAACGGCTATATAGATCATTTATGTTCAATGGAGCAGTACAGCGATATCCATAACGTACGCCGTCGAAACGTGCTAAATTGGAAGAACACTCTGCAGGAGCTATTATATAATATGCCGGAACAGCGAGCTTACTATTAGGCAAATTAACTTGTTGAACTTTGGCACCGAGCTTTTCTAATTCACTGATAGCAGAATCAATTGCTAAAGCAATACCAGTATTTAGACCTTCCTCAAAATATACTTTGGGTAAACCGATCTTAATATTCGTCAATGGATTATTCAATGTAGACGAATAATTCGGTACCTCTTTGTTTACACTAGTAGAATCTTTACTATCAAAACCTGCTATGGTATTCAATAATAAAGCAATATCTTCAGCAGTATGTGCCAAAAGTCCAGCCTGATCTAAACTAGAAGCAAATGCCACCATTCCATATCGGGAAACACGACCATAAGTAGGTTTTAAACCGGTGATACCACAAAAAGCGGCTGGCTGTCGTACCGAACCGCCAGTATCTGTACCAGTTGCAGCTGGTGCCAAATATCCAGCGACAGCAGCAGCAGAACCCCCAGAAGAACCACCAGGTACCAATTGCAAATTCCATGGATTATGTACCGAACCATAAATACTCGTTTCATTAGAACTACCCATGGCAAACTCATCCATGTTAGTTTTTCCAATCAATACCATACCAGCCTGTTGCAAGCGCTCAACTACGGTCGCATCATATGGAGCAATAAAATTATCCAACATCTTAGAACCGCAGCTGGTTTTAATATCTTTGGTACAAAACAGATCTTTATGTGCAATAGGAATCCCAGTTAACGGATTTGCTTTATTTTGAGCGATTTGTTTATCGGCTTGCTGCGCTCGCTGTAAAGCTATTTCCTCAGTTACAGTAATAAAAGAATTAAGCTTTTTATCTAGGGTTTTAATTCGCTTTAAAAATTCTCGCGTTAATTCTTCACTTGAATATTTTTTACTATGTAAACCCTTTGTTAATTCAGCAACAGTCTTTCTATACATAACCTTATCCAATCCATTTATTTAGCTATATCACATACTTCAATGACTTTAGGTACCAAATATAAACCCGCTTCTACCTGTGGTGCGTTGCTTTGCAATAAGCCTCTTTGATCAACTTCTGTCACTTTATCTTTGCGTAACCGCTGTATACCACCCAAAGGATGGGCAATAGGCTCAACATTATCCGTATTTACAGCGTTAATCTGCTCTACAAAATCTAAAATCTTAGATAAATCCTGGGCATGTTTGGAAATTTCACTCGACGAAATCTCCAAGCGTGCCAAATGAGCTATTTTTTTTACATCTTTCTCAGTTAAAGTAGTCATAATACTGAAAATATTATAACATATTTCAAATTTTTAAAATTTCATGTAAAGTATAACTTTAAAGTATTGATAGGTATAAATATTATGTTTAAAAAAATACGTGGTCTCTTTTCGACCGACCTTTCTATAGATTTAGGTACTGCGAATACACTAGTTTTTATGCATAATAAAGGTATTGTTCTGAATGAACCCTCGGTCGTAGCAATACATTATGAAGGCGGCAATCGAAGTCGTGTCGCTGCTGTTGGAGCTGAAGCTAAATGTATGTTGGGACGTACTCCGAGCAATATTTCCGCTATTCGTCCTTTAAAAGACGGAGTTATCGCTGATTTCTATATTACTGAAAAAATGTTGCAACACTTCATTCATAAAGTGCACGAAAGCAAATTATTCTTAAGACCCAGTCCACGAGTATTAGTTTGTGTTCCTTGTGGTTCTACTCAAGTGGAACGTCGCGCTATCCGTGAATCAGCATTGGGTGCTGGAGCACGAGACGTATATTTAATTGAAGAACCAATGGCTGCCGCAATTGGCGCTGGTTTACCAGTTGAAAAAGCTAGTGGATCGATGGTGGTCGATGTTGGTGGAGGTACCAGCGAAGTAGCTATTATCTCCTTAAGTGGTATAGTTTATTCTGAATCAGTTCGCATCGGCGGCGATCGTTTTGATGAGGCTATTATAAATTATGTACGACGTAATTACGGTACTCTAATTGGCGAAAGCACTGCGGAAAGAATCAAGCAAGAAATTGGTACAGCTTTCCCAGGCAGCGTGGTAAAAGAAATGGAAGTACGCGGGCGCAATCTCGCTGAAGGGATACCTCGTAGTTTTACTTTAAACAGCAATGAAGTTTTAGAAGCATTACAGGAACCTTTATCTGGAATTATCGGAGCTATCAAAGCAGCACTGGAACAAGCTCCACCTGAATTAGCTTCGGACATTGCAGAAAGTGGTATGGTGTTAACCGGTGGTAGTGCTCTATTAAAAGATTTAGATCGTTTAATAATGGAAGAAACAGGTTTACCTGTCATTGTAGCTGATGACCCACTGACTTGTGTAGCACGCGGCGGCGGCTACGCTTTAGAAATGATGCATGTATTAAGCGGAGATTTATTGTCTAGGGAATAAGTGCGAGAGACAGTGAGCTAGTGATGAAACAATCTTTTATTCCGTCATACCCGCGAAAGCGGGTATCCAGTGTAGTAACGATTTATAACATTCTAGATTCCCGCGTTCTCGGGAATGACGCGATGTCCTATCCAAATTTATTGAGAAATTACACATCGAGGAATCAACTATAGAAAAACAGCTTTTTCCCAAGAGTTCTCTACTAGGGTTGCGAATGTTTGTATTTGCAACTCTAGCAATATTTCTAATGATCGCTGATAATCGTTTACATTTCTCTGTAAAAATCAGATCAGCTTTATCAATTATAGTAGCACCTATCCAATATCTAGTTAATTGGCCAGTTGAATTTATCGATCGAATTGACGGCTACCTAACTTCGCAACATAAATTACTAGAGGAAAATAGCAAGCTGCATAATGAACAGTTACTGCTGCAAGTTAAGATACAAAAGTTTATGGCTCTAGAAAAGGAAAATGCCCAATTACGAGCATTACTTAGTTCCGCCGCCCATATCGACGCTCAAGTTCTTGCGGCACAAATACTAGCTGTAAATTTAAATCCATTTGATCAACAAATAATCTTAGATAAAGGGAAACGAGAAGGAGTCTATCTTGGTCAACCAGTATTGGATGCATACGGTGTAATGGGCCAAATTATTGATGTAGGACCAATCACAAGCCGTGCTTTACTAGTTACCAGTCCACATAATGCGATTCCAATTCAAGACAGTCGTAGTGGAATACGTGCTATTGCAGTGGGTGAAGGTTATTCTGGAGATATAAAATTAATCTATGTGACAGACACTATGGATATAAAGCCAAGAGATTTATTAGTAACTTCCGGATTGGATTTAAAATTTCCTATCGGCTATCCTGTGGGCATAGTGAATACAGTAAAACATATCCCTGGAGAACGTTTTGCACAGATTAAAGTAACGCCGAGTGCTAAACTTAATCTCAGTAGACAGGTATTACTGATATGGCCAGAAAAATTAACTCAATCATGAACAGTCAGTTAAAAATCTATTTTATTGCCGTGATTAGTTTCTTGTTAGCTATGATGTTAACAATTCTACCGCTACCCAACTGGGCGAATTGGTTACGCCCAGCATGGATATTAATGGTACTAGTCTATTGGGTTTTAATGATGCCTA
>CAYFQQ010000242.1:0-2441 GCA_964345265.1 uncultured Coxiellaceae bacterium | reverse complement strand
CAAGAGGTTAAGTATTTATGCAACAACGCCTAGCTCCATTATTCATGATCATCTTCATCGATTCATTAGGTATTAGCCTAGTATACCCAATCTTGGCTCCACTGTTTAATATAAAAGTAGGAGGAATATTGCCAGCTACTACATCGCTTACTATGCGAGATCTTTTGTACGGTTTAACATTAGGAGTTTATCCTATTTTTATGTTCTTCGGAACACCTATTTTAGGTGATCTTTCTGACCATATTGGACGCAAAAAAGTACTATTAATATGTTTATATAGTGAGAGCGCTTGTATGTGTCTATCCGGGTTAGCAATAACTATAAATAGTGTTTTACTGTTAATAATAGGTCGTGCTTCTGCAGGTCTCGTAGCAGGCAGCATGGCAACTGCTCAAGCTTCGATAGCTGACGTCAGTCATAAAAATAATAAAACTGTTAATTTAGGTCTAATTGCTTTTGCAAGTTCTACTGGTTTTATCGTTGGTCCCTTAATGAGCAGCATTTTAGCAGATAAAAGTTTGGTTAATTGGTTTAGCTACTCAACTCCTTTTTTAGCTGCTACTGCACTAGCATTTTTAAATGCTACTGCTCTTATTTTTACTTTCAAAGAAACCTTTCATCCTAAAGCAAAACAAAGAATTAGATTAACTAAAGGATTGGAAATTTTTATCTCTGCTTTTGTTAATGAGAAAATCCGAAGATTCGCGATTATTTATTTACTACTGACGTTAGGTTGGACAATGTATATACAGTATATAGGTTTATATTTAGTACAAGTTTTTGCCTATGGTATTACTCAAATTGGCCATTACATTGCTTGGATTGCAATCTTATTAGGATTCTCTTATTTAATAATCGTGCGCATCGTAGTGAAATTTTTTAGACCGATACAAATTGTTAGTGGCGCCTTAGTCTGTGCTGCCATCGGAACTACTATTGCGATGTGGAAAATTGAGTTAATAGCGTGGATAACCGTAATCCCTGTCGTCGTTGGAAGAGCATTATCTTATACAGCGTCACTGACGATATTTTCTAATTCTGTAGATGAAGACTCACAAGGTTGGGTAATGGGAGTTGCAGGTGCAATCATGGCTGCTTCATGGGGAACCGGCTCTATTCTTGCAGGTATTTTAGGATCCTTTTCAGTCGAAGCTCCATTTGCTACAGCAACAATTCTTTTATTACTTGCTTTAGCAGCTGCTTTTTCGCTTCTTAGGAAAAATTCTCTAGTTTAGTAACACTATATGCGGTTTCCTCATAAGGATGACTTGTTTTTAAAGCAGTAATAACTGGCTTAATATATTTAGCATCACAAATCATTTCTACTTTATATTCTTCAACTCTTTCTATTTTCCCAGATGATCCTAAGTAAGGAGTGCTACCTTGCTGGGGACAAAATTGCCCTATACCTTTAGTCTGCCAAGCACAACGCTCATAATTACCAAGTTTTCCAGCACCTGCTTTAAACAGACTATCTTTAACTTGTTCCAGATGAGTTTCTGGAACATAAAAACCAAGTTGGTAAATCATAAATTTTCTCCAGTCAAATAATGTAAATATAACTCAATTTTGTTAATATTGGGAATATACTTTTAATGGGGTCAATAAATGGAAAAGAATACAATTTACATCTGTCATTTGCCTTTTTCTGTTACTGAGGAAAATTTAAGAGAGTTATTTTCTCCATTTGGAAAAATCAAAGAAATAACTATTCCCACTGAACAGGGCTGTGAACGTACTCGCGGATTTGGGTTCGTTGAATTTGCCGATCCTAAATCTGCTGAGAAAGCAGTAGCAGCAATGGATTCTAAAGAAATTACCATTAGTGGAGAGACAAGGTGTCTTAGCGTAAAAATCGCTGAAGCCAAAGAAAAGAGCCGTGGTAGAGGCGGCAGATGGTAATCAAAACTTATGATTATACACGATTATACTAAACAAATTACTGCTACTTTAGATAGCTGCATCACAGAAACTAAATACCCTGGAAAAAATATAATGGTCCCGTTTTTTTAGACACGAATTAAGCTAAAACTAAGATATAATCTCCGCATTAAAATTGGAGATATAAATGACAGAAATGAAGCGAAAATATAGTCCGGCAGAAAAGTTAAAGGTTGCTGCTGAGGCCATGGTGGGGCACTTAACGCAAAATGAAATTACTAAACGTTACGGTGTTCATACTACGCAGATTAGTAATTGGAAGAAATCGCTTAAATGTGGAGCTGAGGCGATATTTGGTTTATCGAAGCGGCAATCACAGAAAGAAAGTAGTAGAGATCGGCTTGTAGATGAATTATACAACGTCTCTGAATGTACCTTTATTTTAGGCGTTGTTGAATAAATAGCTTAATAACGATCGTCATTCCCGCGAAAGCGGGAATCTCATATCAATGGCAATTAATATGCAGGCATTCCAAGTTGATTCATTTTATTAATTGCAA
>CAYFQQ010000241.1:0-3010 GCA_964345265.1 uncultured Coxiellaceae bacterium | reverse complement strand
GCATTAATTTTGGAGTTATTGAAATATTGCGCGAGATCTATCCGCACTTAGATTTGGTACATCGTCTAGATCGTGAGACCTCTGGTTGTATATTATTAGCAAAAAAACGTAGTACATTGAAGGAACTACATACTCTGCTACGTAATAATCAAATATGGAAAACTTATTTAGCTTTATTGCGAGGAAGCTGGAAAGATGGCAAACGAATAGTTGAAATACCATTATTAAAAAATATCCTTAAATCCGGTGAACGTATAGTCCGTGTAAGCAGTAAGGGTAGGGCGGCAGTAACCGAATTTCGTCCTAAACAAAAATTTTCAGACACCACCCTAATGGAAATCACTTTACATACTGGCAGAACTCACCAAATTCGCGTTCACGCTGCATATATAGGACATCCTATAGCCGGTGATACAAAATACGGAGACAAAAAATTCAACAAAATTATGCGCCACAAAGGCTTAAAACGCTTATTTTTACACGCATATACCATAAAATTTCATCTTCCATCTTATTCCAAAATTATAAATATTAAAGCGGAATTAGATAAAGATTTATCGGAATTCTTGAAAACTCTGCAATGAAAGAGAATCAAAGTGCCACTTCGTCATACCCGCGAAAGCGGGTATCCAAGAAGCCTAAAATCAACTGGATTCCCGCCTTCGCGGGAATGACGTAAAAAAGGCACATCTCTATTCTTGAAGATCGTGTTTCTTTTCCTCAAATTCCTTTTTATCAATTTCTCCGCGAGCATACCTTTCTTTGACTATTTCCAGTGCGGTTTTTCTAGTTTCATCCTTATGTACAAGAGAAGTGAGCAACCACCTTATTAAAAAAATAATCCCTAATATTAATAAAATCCAAAATAATATTATAAATATCCACCCAAATCCCAAGCTACACCAGGCAATATGAGTCAAATTTTGCATACTATTTCTTTATGGTCTCTGTATGCACCTTTAAAGGTGTTTTACCATGCATTGGCATATTCTTAGTAGCTTTTGGAGTCGAATGTACCGGCATTTGATGTGCCTCTAGTATCTTCATCATTCTTTCACTTTGCAGATGCATAGGCATCATCATTCGACTACGCTGTAATTGCATCATCTGCGTATGCATTTGGTAACCCGTTATAGATTTCCCCACTAGAGATAATCCTGAAAACAAAAGAACTATCAATGCAATTATTACTACAACATAACCAATAAGTGCACATGGTAATGTTGGAATATTATCGGAATGAACTTTTGCTAATAGCGCTAAATATGCTCCCATAACCAAAGCAATTAGAGCTAAAGTAAAAGTAATGTCGACATGAAACATAATTTTACCTCCTATTTAAAACTGAATGATATAATATAGCATGACTGAATTTTAAAAAAAAGCGAATAATCCTGTAATGCCTAAAAATAGTAATAGTAAAAGACCATTACCAAACGATTTCGGTAATAGTAAAAGAAAAAGCAAAACCCAGTGTAGTGATCAACATCCATTGCATATCCCTGCAGTTACTGAGCGTATGGTTTGTTATCTTGGAGTAAGAGATTTAACTGCTTTAGCGTGTACTTCTGGCTTTTTTTACCACAGTTTACCCTTACAAACATTAAATCTTTGGGCAAAATTTAGTGATTATCCAAACAAAAATACTATAGAAAAATATGTCGCCGATAAATGCGGTATTGATCAATGCCATGAAGCTTGTTTAGTAAGACATGTCATTGCTTTATATAAATGGGCAAAAATCTTTGAAGATATAATATATGGAGAACCAGCAACAAATTGGCGATATGATATCAAAAAATTCTTAAATACTGCTAGGGAAGCTGCAATATTGGCTGCTTCCAAAACTAAATTATGCACAGAATTTTTTCCTGGTGGGCCACCAACAAAAACTGAACAGCAAGACCTAAACTATATCGTGCAATTAGACCGTCCACATAATCCACTGACATGGTTGGCTGAACGAGGTCTGTTTTATTTTATAAATATTATTTACTGCTCTCTTGAAGTCGAAGAAAGAGAAGAGCTTCAATATTCAGAAGCTCTAGATTTTGGAAAGGAACATGATGGAACAGCTTTATTTTTAGCTATAGAAAGAAACTATACAAAAACAATAATAAGCCTGGTTGAAATTGCTGGTGCAGACCTTAGCATAATAAAAAGCAATTTTAATTACGGACCACCTTTTAACATAACTCCTTTTCATTACATGGCACTACACAACAATATAAATTTACTAAGAAGTTATATAGACATCGAATTTTGCAAAGATGATGTGCTTAAGATTTTTTATGAAAATTCTGATTTCAAATTATTAATTCAATTAATAATTTCGGATTCCCGTGATCAATTAAAAACCGATATAAATCAAAGTGTTATGGATTTTTCAGATTCTTGCGGCTGGACATTATTACATTGGTCTCTTTGCTTAAATCGTAAAGAAATTTTTAAATATTTATCGCAGAATTTCGATGCAACATATGCTGTAGAAAATGGAATAAGTATTTTAGAATTGGCTTGTATTAAAGGCTATACAGAATATATCGACTTATTACCTCAGAACTTAAGTTTATATAATTCTCTTCATTATGCTGCATTTGGCGGTCATAAAGAGTGTTTAGAAAAATTACTTCTTCGAATGAAAAATAAAGATCTGATTTTTGAACGTGATGATTATGATAATACACCTTTAATGATGGCATGTGAAAATGACCATATCGAATGTCTTAGATTGCTTCTAAATGAAGTCGATCATCTTTCTAACACCGAGCAATATAAGAAAGCAATAATGGAAACTAAAGAGCATTACTCAAATGGTAAGCGTTGTACTAAGTTATTAAATTCAATAAAGCTCGATACCAACATACCAACGTTTAGTCCTTAGTGTAATACCTTCAGCAATTCTAATTTTGACCAATTTTAAGTGCTATTTCACGTCATACCCGCGAAGGCGGGTATCCAAAGAGCCCCAAATTAAATGGATTCTCGCATTCGCGAGAATGACAGCATC
>CAYFQQ010000240.1:0-2087 GCA_964345265.1 uncultured Coxiellaceae bacterium | reverse complement strand
AATAGCTTTACTATATTCTTGTAATCAAATTAATCTGTATTATTAACAAAGTCTAAGATTTCTAAATCGGCCTAATTAACCAACTTATCAAAAAGCTACTCATATAATGAATATAATTTTTAATTTGATTTATGGTATCTTGTAATGACTTTACTGATATGCAACGCTGGGTAACCAGATTCCTGATCTTCTTAGTTAGGTAAAGTATCTTTTTACAAGAGTTCCAAATCGCCAGATTTAATATGTTTATTCATAAAAACACTATTGTTTACTAACTTATAATAAGAATAGTATCTAACGCATAAATAAATAAATGACGATGCGAGCTTAGTTATTGCAGCACCAATAATTCCAAAATATTTTATTAATATAAAATATCCAACAAGGCTAAGTACGCCAACAATTATGGCTCCATTTCTCATTGCTTTCCCTTGTCCATGAGCTCCTAAAAATCTGTTATAATAATCTCCGAATCCATGAAAAATGCTACCTATTGAAATCAAATATGTCAGCGGGATGACAGAGCGATATTCAGCTGAGTATACGTAAAGAATTATTTTATCAATAATCAAAAAAAACATTAATAATGAAGCAATAGTTAAAATAATAGTAAATAACGTAACTTTACTCGGGATGGAATTACTATTGGCATGATCTTTAAAAAATGTTGAGCCTACAGTATTAGGAATCATAACTAACGGTGAAGTTATTGTTAAAGCTAGCGAATAGAATCCCACATTAGTGTTGTCAATTGCATATCCAATCCATACGGCTGCCAATTTGCCACTTCCAAAAGCAGCAAGAAATCCGATGTACACATGAAGTCCATAGTCTCTATTTTGTTTCCAGATATATGATACGTTCTTTTTAATATCAAAAAACTTGGGCTTTAGATTAATTACAATTACGAACATTACAATTGATGCTGTCAAAAATTGTATCGCTAATGCCGATGTCAATGATAAAGAAAAAAAATAGTTAAATGTAATAGCTCCTAATAGATAAAATATACTAGGTACAATTCGTAGTAGAGATAGCGTATAAATCCGGTTATCCCCTGTTAATATTTTTTCCAGACATAATTGAAATGGAAAAATAAACAGTAAAGGTGAAAAAACTCTCATAGTTCGACCCAAGTCGTTATTGAATATACTTTCTTCAAAGAAAGAGAAAATAAAAAAAATAACTATAAGCACTATAGAAATTAATGTTCCAACAACTATCAGATTTCCTGTGATTTGATGCTTAACAGTCTCATTTGCCTTTTTAGCCAAGAGCGTACTACCAGTAGCAAACAAGCCAAGAGTTAGAACACCAGCAACTAAAGCGAATATATTTTGCAAAAATTTTAGATCACCATAATGCTGGGGACCAAGCAATCGGGTGTTTACAATACTTACGCCCAAACTAATCACAATACCCAACAACATAGAGAAATACAGAGATCCCACTTGCCTGGTTTTTCTCTTCATCATTGTTTGCTTTAAAGTCAGGTTGTTAAGAAAATTCGTGAATAAACCTGCGGCAGAGACTGCAGGGTGTTAAATTTATAAATTCCTCATTTAACTCACTTAAGCAATATCTCAACTACTCGTTCGCTTGTCTTCCCGTCCCAATACTCAGGAATTCTTCCGTCGCACTGATATCCGTTGAGCACATACTCAATATCTTTATCTAATGCTTCCAGTGAAGTAAGCTTGTTTGTTCCATGAGAAACTGTTATAGGACGTTCAGTATTAGGCCTCAGTGTCAAACATGGAATATTCAAAAAGGTAGTCTCTTCCTGCAATCCTCCCGAGTCTGTAAGCACAAACTTTGCTTTGTCAACAAGCCCTATTGAGTCATGATATCCAATCGGCTCTGTTAATATTAGATTAACAGTGTTTTTTGTCTTATTCCAAAGGTTGAATGTCTCAAGATGTTTTCTGGTGCGGGGATGAACGGGAAACACTACTGGTAGCTTTGCAGATAATCTGCAGAGGCATTCAATAATTGAAGAAAGTTTTGACTGATTATCAACATTCCCCGGCCTGTGAAGTGTTACATATGAATAACGTTTTTCTTCTACTCCAATCTTTTCATGTTTT
>CAYFQQ010000239.1:0-3607 GCA_964345265.1 uncultured Coxiellaceae bacterium | reverse complement strand
ACGATGATTAATGCTTAATTTGCCTCTCTGCGTCCTATTTTCCAATTTGTAACTTCTTACTGATCTAGCCATAATTAAAATTTATACAAAATTTATACAACAGATGTGAGAGGATTCACATAAACAACTATACACATTAAAAGACGAAATGCAATAAAAACAATGAATTATTTTGTCCACAAAAATCCAAGAATGTTTAGTTTTGATCCTTTCACGGCAAAAACACGGGTTCGAGTCCCCTAGGGAGCGCCACCGTACCGCTTTACGCCATCAGTTATCTCTTGCTTAGCATCCTCTGGGCCGAACCAACCTTCGATCTTCACCCACTTTCCTGGTTCTAGTTCTTTATAATGTTCAAAAAAATGCCGAATACTATGCAACAGAGTTTCTGACATGTCCTGGTAAGACTTTATCTCTCGGTACAAATCGGTTAAATTATCGTTAGGCACGGCTAAAATTTTATTATCATTACCAGCCTCGTCTTTCATTTTTAATATGCCTATCGGCCGACACGGAATTATTGAACTGCTTAATAAAGGAAACGGCGTAATCACAAGCACATCCACTGGATCGCTATCAGAAGCCATGGTTTGTGGAACATATCCGTAATTACACGGATAAAACATTGCTGTGGCCATGAAACGATTTACCACTAAAGTTCCTGTCTTCTTATCCATTTCGTATTTAACGGGATCACTATACGCAGGAATTTCAATAACTACGTTAATGTCATCAGGAATATTCCGCCCGGGGCCAATGCTATTAATAATCATAGAGAATTATTATACCCTATAAAACGTGCAGTTTGCATGCTATAATTTGAAAAGATAATTTTTTAGAGGGTTAATTATGTCTATAGGTATTTTAATAGCAATTTCTTGTTCAATCATAGCTATTTTATACGGAATTATTTCTTGCAGGTGGATTTTGGCTCAGACAAACGGTAATGAACGCATGCAATCGATCGCAGCAGCTATCCAGCAAGGTGCTCAAGCTTACTTAAATCGGCAGTACGCTACAATATCAATAGTCGGTTTTATATTATTTCTAATCATAGGATTCATTCCAGCGTTAGGATGGTATACCGCTTGGGCATTTGCTATCGGGGCAATTTTATCCGGAGCCACAGGCTATATAGGAATGAATGTTTCGGTGCGTACTAACATTCGCACTGCAGAAGCTGCCAGATCCAGTCTCAATAAAGCTTTAACCCTGGCCATACGCGGTGGTGCTGTCACTGGTATGCTAGTGGTAGGACTCGGTTTACTAGGTATTGCTGGTTATTATGCGTTTTTAGTTAAGATCCATGGACATAACATGCCTATAACCACACTCATCAAGCCTCTAGTAGGCTTGGCATTTGGTGGTTCCCTAATCTCGATTTTCGCCCGATTAGGTGGTGGAATTTTCACCAAAGGAGCTGATGTTGGTGCTGATTTAGTAGGTAAATTGGAGATGGGAATTCCAGAAGATGATCCTAGAAATCCGGCTGTAATCGCTGATAATGTTGGCGATAACGTTGGAGATTGCGCCGGAATGGCCGCCGATTTATTCGAAACTTATGCAGTAACTATCGTTGCCACCATGCTATTAGGAGCACTCACTTTCAAACAAAATGCCATTAACGCGGTAATTTATCCTTTAGTCTTGGGTGGAGTTTCTATTATCGCCTCTATAATCGGAATAATGTTCGTCAAAGTAAAACAAGGCAGTAAAAATATCATGCGCTCTATGTACAAAGGTTTGCTAGTCGCCCAAATACTTGCAGCAATTTTATATTATCCGATTACTCTGGGCTGGATGGGTCACCTCAGTGCTCAATATGCTTATAGCCCAATAAGGCTTTATGGTGCAGCATTAATAGGACTAGCGCTTACTGGAGTTTTAGTTCTAATAACTGAATATTATACTTCTTCTGAATATCGTCCGGTACGCCATGTTGCAAAATCTTCTATTACTGGACATGCTACCAATATTATTGCTGGAATTGGTGTTTCTATGAAAGCAACCGCATTTCCGGTATTGGCGGTATGTGCAAGCATTCTACTAAGTTACACTTTCGCCGGACTCTATGGTATCGGTATTGCTGCGACTTCAATGTTATCAATGGCGGGCATGATTGTAGCTCTTGATGCTTTCGGCCCAATTACAGATAATGCTGGCGGCATTGCAGAAATGGCTGAACTGCCAAGTAAAGTACGCAAAGTAACCGATAGTCTCGATGCTGTCGGCAATACAACCAAGGCAATTACTAAAGGCTATGCTATTGGCTCAGCTGGTCTTGCAGCTTTAGTCTTATTCGCAGACTATACTCACGCTTTAGCATCAGCACACAAAATGGTGGCTTTCGATTTATCTGATGACTTAGTCATTATCGGATTATTCATCGGTGGTTTGGTGCCGTATTTATTTGGTGCGTTCGCTATGGAAGCGGTTGGCCGCGCAGCAAGTTCTGTAGTTATCGAAGTACGTCGCCAGTTCGAAAAAATTGCTGGAATTATGGATGGCACAGCGAAACCAGACTATTCAACAGCAGTAAGTATGTTAACTAAGGCCGCAATTAAAGAAATGATTATTCCATCACTATTGCCAGTATTAGTACCAATACTGGTAGGTGTTTTTCTTGGGCCAAAAGCTTTGGGCGGTGTACTCATGGGGACCATCGTCACCGGCCTTTTTGTAGCTATTTCTATGACCACAGGTGGTGGTGCTTGGGATAATGCAAAAAAATATATCGAGGAAGGAGCTCATGGCGCTAAAGGTAGCGATGCCCACAAGGCTGCGATTACTGGCGATACTGTCGGTGATCCATACAAAGACACCGCAGGCCCCGCAGTAAATCCATTGATTAAAATCGTTAACATCGTAGCTCTATTAATTGTTACTTTGTTATAAGATTTTCAAAAGCACAAAATTTCAAATTAATTTTAAAAAAAACAAGGACAATTACACTTTTTTAACACTTGGCTTATGGGGATTATATCTTTTAACCTCAAAAAGGGACCTTAAAATTGATAATTTTTTACCAACACTATCAATATTATCATATATTATTTGTAATACTTTTTCATTAGAAAACAATTCTTGACATATTTGACATGCTTGAACATACTTCTCTAAAAAAGGTACAGATTTATCTTTAGCTTTGACAAATTCCTTTATAGCCCATGGTCCTTCCAAAGCTAACCAGTTATAAATAATTGATTGACTACACTTTTCCATAACTTGTAATATATCGTTTTGTAAAACATTTTCTAAAGAATAAAACATTTTAAGTTCTCTATCAACTAATCCACAACACGGGACAAGATACCCATCTGCACTAATGTTGTATGAGTTTAACACGTCCGTACAAGGTATTTTATAGCTTTGTTCACAATATAAACTATCATTGATATATTCCGAAGGGATCCAATTTAATTTATTTATTTTATCTGAACATCGACCAACGGGTACCGTGTATCCGATAGATATTGTAAGAAGCTCTTTCTTGATTTCATTGAACGTTAAACATTTTATTGAAGGTATTTTTCTTCCTAGTAGTTTTTCATAAAATGCCTTATTAGAGATCGAACCAGGATATGTTTTATGAGCTAATAATACCGGG
>CAYFQQ010000238.1:0-4630 GCA_964345265.1 uncultured Coxiellaceae bacterium | reverse complement strand
TTGACCAATTTTAAGTGCTATTTCACGTCATACCCGCGAAGGCGGGTATCCAAAGAGCCCCAAATTAAATGGATTCTCGCATTCGCGAGAATGACAGCATCAAAATGAGAATTGCTGCCTTGGATAATTCAATATTGCGTATTAAAGAGAAGAAGTGTAGCATCTGGTGTTTTGAGAAAAGGAAAATAATTATGCTAATCGGTGTTCCTAAAGAAGTAAAAGTTCAAGAATATCGTGTAGGATTAGTTTCTGCTAGTGTTCGTGAGCTAGTTTTACATGGTCATCAAGTAATTGTTGAGCGCAACGCTGGTATTGGTGTCGGTATCAGTGATTCAGATTATGAAACGGCTGGTGCGAGCATCAGTAGTAGTGCTGAAGAGGTTTATAAAAAAGCTGAGTTGATCGTTAAAGTTAAAGAACCGCAACTACCAGAGTGCAAAATGTTGCATGAAGGGCAAACTTTATTTACTTTTTTGCATTTGGCTCCTGATCCATCGCAGACTAATGCATTAATAAAATCTGGATGTACTGCTATCGCTTACGAGACAGTAACTGATGATTATGGTAGATTGCCTTTGTTAGCTCCAATGAGTGAAGTCGCAGGACGAATTGCTCTACAAGTCGGTGCTCATTGTTTAGAGAAAAAACAGGGTGGTGCTGGCGTCTTAATTGGTGGAGTCCCTGGTGTTGAACCCGCACATGTTACAGTTATTGGTGGTGGTGAGGTTGGCTCTAATGCACTACGAATGGCGATAGGATGTGATGCTCAGGTGACAGTATTGGATATTTCTTTAAAACGATTGCAAGAATTAGATTTACAGTTTGGTTCTCAGCTAAACACCATTTTTTCAACAACAGATACAATTGAAAGGTATGTTTTAGATGCAGATTTAGTAATCGGTGCAGTATTAGTTTCCGGACATGCAGCTCCTAAATTAGTTAGTAGGGAAATGTTGCGTCGTATGCGTCCTGGATCTGTTTTAGTAGATGTTTCTATTGATCAAGGTGGATGTTTCGAAACTAGTCGACCGACTACGCATGATGAACCTACTTATATAGAAGAAGGCATAGTTCATTATTGTGTTACCAATATGCCAGGTGCAGTGCCACGTACTTCTAACTTTGCTTTAAATAATGCAACATTACCATTTGTTGTTAATTTGGCAGATAAGGGCATCAAAAAAGCACTTTTGGATGATCCACATTTCTTAAATGGGTTGAGCATTCATAAAGGCTGTGTTACTTGTCCACAAGTTGCTGAGGACCAGGGCCTGAAATATGTCTGCACAAAAAGCATTAGAAAAGTAAAAGAGTTACTATGAACGGTTATTTCACCACTTCTACTACTGAACAAGCTGTTTCTATTACCACTATTGTGGGTAGCGAATTTCCCGGCTGGATTGAAAAGCAGAGTGCAAAACTTAAAAACTGGATTAGAATAAATGAATTTAAAGCTAAATCAGCTACTTTCTGCTTAGTACCCGATAGAAATGGTCAGTTGAAACAAATATTTTTGGGAATAGATGATCAAAACGATTTTTGGGCGTTTGGAATATTACCCAGCAAATTATCTGAAGGGACTTACCAAGTTCAAGCTGATTTGACCACCAGTCAGCAACAAAAAATTGCTATTGCTTGGGGATTGGGGAATTATAAATTTACTGTTTATAAAAAATCGCCTACTTCTAAAGCAAAACTGTTAATTCCAGAAACGTGTGATCTTCAGTATATAGAGAATGTAATCACTTCTATATCTTTAGTGCGAGATTTGATTAATTATCCCGCTGAAGATATGGAGCCGGCTTCATTGGCAAAGATAGTACTTAGTAATGCTATTGAATTTAATGCAGGTGTTGAGCAAGTTATTGGCGGTGATCTACTAAAGAAAGGTTATGCAGCTATCCATACAGTTGGTCGTGCAAGTGATCATGCTCCTAGGTTAATAGATTTGAAGTGGGGTAAGGAAAAAAATCCTAAAGTTACTCTAATAGGTAAGGGGGTATGTTTTGATAGTGGCGGACTTGATCTTAAGCCTCGTGTTGGGATGGAAAAGATGAAGAGTGACATGGCTGGTGCAGCTCACGCGCTAGGTTTGGCAAGAATGATTATGGCTGCCAATTTGCCGATTAATTTACGGGTTCTTATTCCTGCTGTGGAAAATATGTTAGCGGGCAATAGCTATAAGCCTGGTGATGTATTGAAAACTTATAAAGGAATTACTGTAGAGGTAGTTGATACAGATGCTGAGGGAAGATTAATTTTAGCAGATGCTTTGACTATTGCGTGTGAGGATAAACCAGATTTGATAATTAATTTTGCCACTTTGACCGGTGCAGCATATATAGCAATGGGAAATGAAGTTGCAGCACTATTTTCTAATGATGATGATGTTGCGAAGCAGATAATAGCTATTGCAGAACAAGAAAATGATCCGATATGTCGCATGCCTTTACACCAACCTTATCGTGAATTATTAGATAGTAATATTGCTGACATCAGTAATGTTTCGAGCAGCCGAGGGGGGGGTGCTATAATTGCAGCACTGTTTCTGAAAGAATTTATTAACAACGGGATTCCTTGGATACATTTTGATTTTGAAGCTTATAATTTAAATGATAAGCCAGGTAGACCAAAGGGAGGAGAGGCACAAACCTTACGGGCTGTATTTCAATATTTACTAAAAAGGTTTGTTGAAAGCAAATCTCCTGAATCCGAATGAATGAGATTTTGTGGTGAATAAAAAGTCCCTTTATAAAATCCATTTTTTATCTAGAGGATCAGTGTATGAAATTTATGCAAAGCATATTTCACAGAGTAATATATTTGGTTTTATTGAGATCGAAGAGTTAGTTTTTGGTAAAGCTGGAAGCGTTGTTGTTGATCCATCAGAGGAAAGATTGCGCAACGAATTTAGTGACGTGAAAAGATTTTATGTTCCTCTACATTCAGTGCTTCGTATTGACGAGGTTGAAAAAAGAGGAGTCGCAAAGATTGTTGATACTAAAGAAACATCAGGCACTGTTACTCCTTTTCCCATTTATACTCCGGCGAAAAAATGACTAGTTTATGAATATTAATCAGATTATTTTATGGATTATTAATAAAGGCTGGATACTACAAACTTTTTCAATAGTTTTAGCAACTCTTATTGTTCACTATATTGAAACTCGAATTTATAAACGGATTTTCCCAATTATTCAGAAAACTCGCTCATTTTGGATCGAAGCATTGGTATACGCTTTACATAAACCTTTAGGTCTTTTTATCTGGGTGTTAGGAGTTTCATTTGCCGCTGAAATTGTTAGCATTTATGCCAAGAATAAGATGATATTTAATCTAATTGCTCCGCTAAGAGAGTTTGCTATTTTAATAATATTGGGTTGGTTTTTAATTCGTTTCGTTTCATATATTGAAAAAGAATTTGTTGCTCGAAGAATTAAGAAACGCGAGGGTGTCGACAAAACTACGATTCATGCTTTATGTCAACTGTTGCGTGCTGCGGTAATTATTACTGCGACTTTAATAGGATTACAAATATTTGGAATTCCCATTTCTGGAGTTTTAGCCTTTGGTGGTATTGGTGGTATCGCAGTTGGCTTTGCTGCTAAAGATATGTTAGCTAACTTTTTTGGCGGCTTGATGATTTATTTAGATAGACCTTTTTCAGTAGGAGATTGGATTAGATCTCCTGAAAAAGAAATTGAAGGCGTGGTAGAACATATTGGCTGGCGTTTAACACGGATTCGTACATTTGATAAGCGTCCGCTATTTATCCCTAATGGTATGTTTTCGACGATTAGCGTTGAGAATCCTTCGCGTATGACTAATCGCCGTATTAAAGCGATTATTAATCTTCGCTATGATGATGCAACTAAGATTGCTGTTATTTTGAAGGATATTGAGCAAATGTTACGTTCTCACCCTGAAATAGATACTAACCGAACTTTAATGGTTAATTTAGTAGAATGTGCTTCATGGTCGTTGAATTTTATGATTTATACTTTCACTAAGACCACCGATTGGGTTAAATTTCAAGCTGTGCAACAGGATGTATTTATTAAAATGTTAGAAATAGTGGCTCAACATAAAGCAGAATGTGCCTTCCCAACTTCTACAATACATATTCCAGAAGGAATTGATATGCATGCTGGGCATGAATAATTATGAAGAAACTTGTTGTATAGGCACAATTTTAATCAACATTCCGAATAGAGGATGATCAATATAATTTAATTCATTACTACGCATGCGCCGAGTTTGTTTCATCTGAAAGCTTGTAAATTCGTTGTTAGCAGTATTTGGATAATTTTCCGAATCTATATTATTTAGATATTTAGTTGCTTCAGTAAGAATTAAATTAGTTTTAATGTCAAAGTAACGATCCCTGTTTATAGTGATGGTACCATCTATTTTATCACCTGAAATGTGTATAGGTTTAGCATGTCGAGTAACTGGAATTTCTTGTTGCCAAGCGATATTAGCTAGAACTTTATAATTCTCTTTTTGAGCTATTTTCCTTGAAAAGCGACGGTTTTCAATTTGCAATTGAGAGTTTTCACTCTCTAAAAGTTGCGGCTCAATACTGTTTTCTAAATCTGGCAAATCAGTAATGGCTGGCCACATTTCTGAG
>CAYFQQ010000237.1:0-8281 GCA_964345265.1 uncultured Coxiellaceae bacterium | reverse complement strand
GTTTCCGCTCTTTTGCGCTCATAATTAGATAGTCTCCCATCGGTTGTCACCTCCTTTTTTAAAAAAATTAAAAGTGACATTTTAATCCATGGGGGACATTTCTATTTTGGTTTCATGGGAACATTATCATTTTGGTGTGACATTTTGGTTATATTATTGTAAATTTTAGGTTCTAAGGGAACTAAAATGGCAGAAAAAAACATTATCGAAGACGAAAAGCAAGTTCTAGAAAATTTATATGAATCGATTGTTCCTGTAATAGAACAGGCTAAATATAAGGCAGCCACTGCGGTTAATTCAGCATTGTTATTACGAAACTGGTATGTTGGAAGCTTAATTGAAAATAAAGTTTTAAGTGGGAAAAAAGCGGGCTATGGATGCGGAATTATAAAATCGCTTGCTGAAATGTTAATGTTGCAATATGGAAATGGTTTTGACCGATCGAACTTGTTTAGGATGACTAAATTTGCGAGATATTATACCGAAGAGGAAAAAGTGGTGACGCTGTCCCCATTTTTGACTTGGTCACATGTAGTAAAGCTTGTTGCGATAGATGATGAGTTAAAACGTAATTTTTACACAGAAATGTGTCGTTTAGAACGATGGAATGTTAGAGCTTTGCGCAGGAAAATAGGTGGTATGCTTTATGAACGGACGGCTATTGCAAAAAAGCCGGAAGAAGTTGCTAGGCAGGCTATTTCGGAGTTAAAAGAGGTAGACAAATTAACACCAGATTTGATATTGCGTGATCCATATTTTTTAAATTTTACAGGACTAAAAGGTAATTACAGTGAATCGGATTTAGAAAGATCTATTTTAAATGAGTTAGAAAAATTTATTCGTGAATTTGGAAGTGATTTTTGTTTTATTGAAAGACAAAAACGGATGAGCACTGAAAAAACAGACCGATATCTTGATTTATTATTTTTTCATAGACGACTAAGAAGGCTAATCGCTATAGAGTTAAAATTGGATAAATTCGAACCGGCATACAAAGGGCAAATGGAATGGTATTTACAGTGGCTTGACAAAAATGAAAGAAGAGGAGGTGAAGAGAAACCTTTAGGTATTATTTTGTGTGCTGATAAAGATCAAGAAGATGTTGAGTACTTATTGCTTGATGATGCAGGAATTCATGTTGCGCAATATTTTACTGAACTCCCATCTAAAAAACAGTTAGAAGAGCAATTACACAAAGCAATTCAAATAGCTAAAGAAAAACATGAAGCTGATTAAATGTCTAGCGAGATTCATCTGCAGATAACATGTTGATGCTCATCAAACTTCACATTTACGCTAGTTGAATTCCCGGTTCGAATAAAGGTCCGTCAAATCAGACTGCCCTCAGCTCATATGTAAATCGTGAAAAATAATCTTATTTCGGTGCAAAAAATTGGTCTTCGAAATTAAAGTATGATATTTTGTTTGACTGTTGAGTTAGGAAAACTATGGGAGAAGATCATTATGAAAAATGGTGCTTATATGATATATTTGTCTCGGTAAAAGGCAGCTAACACTGCCTTCTATTTTCGTCACAGTCATCGGCATCCACACCTGTGCTGCGACTATAGAATAACTGATAACTTACTAGAATCAAGGGACATTTCTAAAGAGTTATGACATCTTTTTAATTAAATAAGAATTCGCTTACGTCGAATTGAGGTTATATTAAGGTAAATCATAAAATGACTTGGGGAGAACTAAAATGAATTCGGAAAAATGTGAACAGAATAAGCCACTAAATTTGAATGATGATTATAATAATTTCGCAGAGAAATTACTCAAATTAATATGTGAGAAAAATAATCAAGCATCGGAAGAAACCTACAATGATAGCGGAACAACGATAGCAATTAATGGTGAATGGGGAACAGGCAAGTCATTTTTTCTAGATTGGTTGATCAATAAATTAGAACAATCTGAGTTGAACCAAAAAATATTCCCTATTCGATACAATGCCTGGAAAGATGATCACATGGATCCTATAATTTCGTTAGTGGGGCAAATATGTAAGAGCCAGAAAGATGTCAATAAACCAAAAAATTCAACAGGCGATCGCGTAAAAAATACAGCAAAAATTTTACTAAAAAACATATCACAGATTAATCCATCAACAAAGATGATTTATAATACTGCCCAAGGAATCTATAAGGTTTTTTTAACAGAATATTTAACAATATAATACAACAATATTCGGCACATGAAGAACTAGTCGAGAACTTTAAAAAGGCGTTATCTGAATTGGAAGGAGATAAAATTAAATTAATTATAATTGACGAATTAGATAGATGCAAACCTGCATTTGCAGTGCGTTTTTTAGAAAGAATCAAACATTTCTTTAACACAGAAAACGTTGTCTTCATAATTACAATTGACCAATTAAGCTCTAATAGAAAACATAAAGAAAATATATGGACAAGATTTTGATAGTGAACATTATTTATCCAGGTTTTTTAACTTTCATCTCGAATTACCAAATTCTAGGAAATTTAGAGAGAAATTTTTAGAATATAAATATAAATCCTTTTCTCCCAAGAATTACGATTCTGCATACTATCGAGAATTAATTATTAATTTTTTCGATTTCACACCGAGAGAAATAGTTAAATTCTTATCCAACGCATTAATTATTACTGAATCGTATAAAGGAAATGAACATAAAATACTTGCTCTATTAATTGCTAGCAAAATACGACCATCTCTATATGCCAATATTTGCAACTTTCAATTTAATATAGCAATGTAGAGAAAAGCAACAGTTTATTTGAAGATTTATTATGCGAGGGTTTTAAAAAGTTTGCATATCTTATAAACAATAAAAAAGCAAATAAAATAGTAGACTGGAATGAAATCAAGAGCGCTACTGTAAATCGTGGTGTTGTATCTGAGTTATGTAGATTATATTTCATGATAATGTGTTTAGAATCGAATTTGGAGAAATATAACAACCCTGAAGGCAATGAATTAATATCATTACTTAACTCTTTTAAAGATAAAAACGGATGGATTTTTTCCCAGTGGGTATCACTTTACTATGATAATCGACAAAGTATTTCTCATATACAAGGGAGTATCAATAATTTACTTTCTAGCGTTTCCTTATGTTATGTTTCAAAAAAAAGGTAACTAATCACAGCGCAATTAGAGCTAGATTATCATCAGTTTTATCAATTTCTTCCTTTGAAGAAGATTGAGTTTCTTCACCACTACTTGGTTTAAAGAAGCTATTTGAATTAGGAAGACCTGCAGTTTTAGCTGTCCGTTTTCGCGATGAAGAATGAGCGGCATTGTCGATTCGTTTGGTAAAAGGGCAATATACCTCGAGCGGGATATTAAGAGGAGATAAGTATTTTTCTATTAAAGGTTGCACATGATCCCAATTTAAACCCCCATTACCACATCCTAATGGAGGTACTGCAAGAGAAGTAATTCCCCAAACAAAAGCGCACTCTGCTAAATATTTCAATCCCGCCTCTATATCTTGCAATTGTGACCTTTGTTTCCAATGGTCCTTAGTAGGGAAATTAACAATCCATCGTTGTTCATTAATTTTATATAAATATGGCTTACCTAATTGTACTTCTTTAAGCTGACAACGTTTTTTGTAATCCTCAAACATTTCGGGATAGCGTTGCTTAAACGCAAAGGCAATACCTTTTCCCATAACACCTACACAATTAACCGTATTAATCAAAGTTTGCATTCTTGAACCTAAGAGATCACCTCTTTTAAAATAAACTATTGGTGAGGGGTTTTTTAACTTAAGAGACGAGTCTTCAAATTTTTTTTCTTCATGTGTTTCTAATCTTTTAATAAAAAACTCAGGTTTAACACATACTTCCTTTGGACAGTTATTATTAAATATCCGGTTAACTAAGTTTTCTGACGCTTTAGAATACACATAAATTCTCTTTATCCATGTTGGATCAACTTGTTTAGCACAAACAAATGTTTCTCTATCTGCAGTATAAGCATATGCATAGGTTAAAAGGTGAGTATCTAATATTTCTGGAAGATGAAGCTCTAAGATGAATGTTTGTCTTAAATTAGTTGAGGTTGTCAAGATACTTTTTTGTACAGTCTCAAAAAGCTGAATTTCTTTAGTAGGAATCCAACTAGGAAGATTGTCAGGTAATCTACCAACTATTGTTACAGAAGTAATAGTCTCCGGACGGGTTGCTAAATAATATATTTTCATGTTCTTATAAGCCGAATAACATATTCCCGTTCATCTTCCGAATCTGAAGATTCAGGGTATTGTGTATTTAATTCTTGATGTAATGGCAATGGGTTAAAATTTTGCAATGGTATATTAGGCATACTTTTTTCGGTACCTGCAGGAGCTAATTTATCAGTTTTTCCTTGGAAAAATATAGATGGATGAACGATTACAGATAAATCTTCTCTTAAGTGGTTTTTGGACAATATAGTTTTTATTCTACAAAGCGCTTCATCACAAGATACGAAAATACCTACAATATAACTTGGATGGATTTGATAAGGTACTAACACTTCAGCTTGGCGAATTTGCTTCCTTACAGTCGATATTTGCTCAGGACTCATCCCTTTAAATAGGCTTAAATGTTGCACATCTTTATAACCAACCGCAGTTAAACTTGAAAGACAATACGTGTAATCCTTATCCAGATAAAAATTCGTAGATGGATAGAAATGCACCATATTGGTTGCCGCATTTTGATCAGTTAATATCACATCACCTCTATTTAATATCTCTTTACTAATTCTCAAAACACATAAATCTTCACTAGGCACATGTTGATACTTATAAATAGCTAATATCATTGCATTATTAGGATTTAAGTATAAATTTACAAATCTATGAAGATTAAGAGGCTTTTTATTTTCATCTACACGTTGAATAACTTTCCGATCTCTTCTTCCTTGTACCTCTTGATTAGATATATCAATACCTAATGTTTGAGCCTGAAGCTTACTAACCCTTCTATGAGATAAAATACCTCTCCGTAAAATACTAGATATATTTTCAATATGAGCTAAATAGTAACACTCTTGAATGCTGTCTTTTTTTATCTTATTATCGAATAATCGAAACATTATTTGTACCTCTATAAATAGAAAATTATGAATGATTTAGTTTCCAATACAACCAATTCGATAATATCTTATATTAATATAACCTCAATTCGGTGCAAGCGAGTTCTCATCTAATTGAAAAGATTGAAAAAAATATTGATGCAAGTTAAATTCACCTCAAAAAAACTTTCAATTTTCAAAAAGGAGGTAGCTATGCTCGCACCGATGATAGAAATATTCTATGAAATCGGTAATTTTTGCAAGTAATTTTTTCGAGAACAAGCAATAAAAGTTTTGTCTAACTCAAAACGCAAGCACCAAAGAAAATACAAAATAAGCATAAGTAAAATTATGTTAAAATTCATTTTTGACCTTTTTATGTTTGGCTGAGGCATACCTTTCTTGTAATGTGACATCATTATAGCGATCAGTGGTAGCAATAGAACTGTGACCCGCATCGTCTCTCTAACATGGGCAATAGGTCAACCATGCTTGTTGATATCATCGGAAATGCCAGTATGACGTAGCCAGCGGTCTAAAGCTAATGCTTGTTCATCTTCGGATAAATTCATGTATTCATTGCGTTGTGCCTCATTAAAATCAGGTAATGCATACAATGCTATTTGTTCTGCTTTTGATAAAATGGTTAATCTTTTATTGCTGCGCATAAATTTTTACTGTAATTAAGAAGAAAATATTGTATATTAAAACTCTCCCAAGAGAGTATCATTTTGGGAAAGTTGGTTTTTTATACCCTTATAAAATAAGGATTAACTAAATACAAACTATTTATAGCCAAGCATCATTTATGGGAAAGTTAACAAAAAAAGTAGTAACTCCTCCCAAAAGAATTAAAAATTCTGAGAAACGCAGTCGTGAATATTTAACACCTAATGAAATTGAACAGTTAATTGCCGCTGCTAAAAAAAGTGGTAGATATGGCTATCGTGACTCGGCAATGATACTTATGGCTTACCGCCATGGTCTTAGAGTGTCAGAATTAATAGCGTTAAAATGGTCACAGATAGATTTAAAGCAAGGCTTACTTCATGTTACTCGCTTGAAAAATGGAGTTGCAACTACTCATCCGCTTTTTGGCCCAGAATTAAGAGCACTTAGAATTCTACGTCATACTTATCCTAACAGTGACTATGTTTTTATGACAGAGCGTAAAGCACCAATAACTGATTCAACTTTTAGGAAAATGCTAGCCCGAGCAGGCAAAGAAGCCAAAATAGGGATATCAGTTCATCCGCATATGTTAAGGCATTCAACAGGCTTTAAACTTGCCAATGACGGGCAGGATACTCGCAGTATCCAGCATTATTTAGGGCACAAGAATATTCAACATACTGTTCGGTATACAGATCTATCGCCTGTTAGATTTAAAGGGTTTTGGAAAGATTGAATTATCAAAGAGTAAGTAGGGAGATTTTATGGCAGTAAAAAAAATTGGTCGCAATATGCCTTGTCCTTGCGGTAGTGGTAAAAAATATAAAAAGTGTTGTTTACAAAGTATGACATTCGAAAACCACAACAGAGATGATAATGTTAAAGATGTTAGTGTCATCAAAATGGGCCAAAAATTAATGAGCAAGATAAAGAAAAGGTGGCATGACAAATCATTCCGTATTATTGATTCTGAAAAGATTGATACTATAAAGATGTCGGAAATTATTATTGAATATGCCGATGAATTGTTAAATTATGCCGACACTATAGAACAGAAGGAAAAAGCAATTATGCTTGCCGTTGTTGCGTGGAATTTGGGACTAACTGATAAAAAAGAGCAAGAGATAGAAAATTTTCTCAAGACTATGAAAATCAAGAAACAATCAAATAATTGGGATGACCTGTTTAATATACTGCAGGGCTTAATTTACAAAAAACAGGCGCAATATGCTTCTATTAAACGGTTTATAGTTGACTATCAATTTGTCAAACTTGATGACGGGTTCCATCTGAATATAGCATCTTTAGTCCCGCCAGAAAATTTTGAATATTTAAATACAGATTAGAAGTTACTGGCAAAAATTTCGGGGATTTGGGCTTGGAACCCCAGTTACCGGTTAAGTAACGTTTTATCAATAAATTCGTCTTATTACATCGAAGACGGACTATTTTGGAGTACTAAAAATGACTAAACAAAATCTATATTATCAAATCTATAGGGTTTGACTCAAAGATGATTTTTCTGCTGTTTGACTTAATTTTTGTTGTAATATTTCTTTAAATCTGTTTATTGCCCATAATTGAGTATCGCGCTTGAGGTCTTGAAGGAACTCATCAACTTTTTCGGGTTGAATTCCACCTTCAATTGCTTCTCGCCGCATGCTTAGGTAGTTTTCTTGAAACTTTTTGTCAATTATCGCGTTTAACATTTTACTTGCCATTTTTAGTCCTTCTTGTCTGCCAGGTCGTTGCTGGGTTAAATCATTGCCAAAGAACATTATTAAAATCCTCCTTCAAATCTGGTTTTTTTTACATCTGTTTCATCTACATTATCTTTACTATTAACATAAGGATGCGTTTTCTCCTGTAATTTCCGTTTTAACTGGGTCTGCATGAATAAAGGAAGTTCTGCGTTAACGTCGGATACTGCTTTTTTATATTCTTCACACGTAACATCCACCAGTTTACCGCTTGTATCCACAAGCGGAGAAAGACGGTCATTGTTGTCGCTGGAAGAATGTGGCGATTCATCAGAAGGTCTTGGCATTCCTAATCTTTTTGCTTGCGCTATACTACTAAGAAATCTTAATTTCGCATCGAGGGAAATTTGTAATCTTTCAGCTCTCCTTTGACTATCAGAACCAATTATATGATCTACTCGCTGATTAAGTATTTGTATAGGTCTAGTGATATCTTCAAACAATGCTTTTGCGACAGATATATAATGTGCATGTCTAATCCAAAACCATTCTATAGCAATTTGTGCAAGTCCCTTTTTATCCCTAGCTTTTAACAGAATACCTTCATTGCTTACTCTGCCCAAATAATCAAGAAATTCCGGACCGTATAACCATCGTTTCTCAAACCATTGAAGAGTATCTTGATCTTTCTTGTCTCGGTTGCATGCGTCACATATTAGCCAAATATTATCAATGTCATTAAGATAGATTTCATAAAAAAATAAGGTGCCATAATACTTACCTTTCCATTTGACAAAGAACTTATTCATTCCATCCTGTTTCATGAGAAATTCGGCGAACTCGGGCTCAGATTC
>CAYFQQ010000236.1:0-1524 GCA_964345265.1 uncultured Coxiellaceae bacterium | reverse complement strand
TGAATATCCTCTAACTCTTTAGCTTTGGTCGCTTGATGCTCTTCAATAGAACTGAGTAAATTTTCTTCAGTTACATCATCACCAAAGCCAAACATTTTCTTTAACTTATCCAATAATTCTTTTTCCATTTCAGTACTCCTTAAGTATAATGGAACCTTAATGTCTTCGGCACTAAACATTGACGCTGCAATACTTTCAAATCCGTCTTGACCTGGTACTACAGGTTGTTGTACTACCGCACAATGTTTAATCACTTCACCATAGTGATTGCCTTTACCATCTCTATAATTATTTGCTATCCACACACTCACGTTTCGATTATTACGAATAATTTGAGCAGCTTCATCAGTTTGAACTTCAATAACACCAAACATAGCTGAAACACCACGTGAATTCTTTTCTACGCTTGCGTCAACAACGTAACCTATATTTTTAGCTGCAGATAAACTATGGTCTAATGGGACTTCAATGTCTACTCCATTTTCTCGCATAGCTTTAAAAGCTGTTAACCAAGATTCAAGCCTATCTTCTGTAACATTTAATTTCCATTTTTGAACTGGATGAACATAAAAACCTACAGAAATCATTTCCTTTTTAAATCGCATAGGATTCTCACCAAGCATAATAGCCTCAGAAGTTTCATCAAAAAGAAATTCATCTTTTATACTAACTGTAGAAGCTGCTTTACTTTGTGATATCGCAATTGCATAATGCATTGCATTTGCTTTCTGACGTGCTCTGGCTTCACTCTGAGCATTACCAGGAATAAATGAATAACACTTTATAACAGACCCTATAGGTTTATCTGTTTTACTGCCTGGTTTTTGTGGATGTCCGTGTACTACACACCAAGCATTTCCTCGTTTTTTAACCATAGTCCACTCCTTCTTTATCTTCTGGAATTAACGGCGGATTATTTTCAACAATTTTTAATTCATCTCCTAATTGTTCTTTTAAAGAGTCATATACTACTGCATCAACACCTTGTGTTTCATCTTGCCCAATTTTAAAATAAGAACCTGTATTAAAAGTTTCTTCTGGAATCCAAGCAGTTAATACATCTTGAAAATCAGCATCATCTGATTTCCATTCCTCACCATTCCACGTTGCTTGCAATCCTTTATAAACTACTATAATCATATTTCTATATTTGGCTCAAATTCATCGTGAGCTTCATCACCTAAGAAAAATTTATCAGGTATTCCTTTTGGAAATTTTTCACACGTTCTTTTTTCCTCATTAATTAGAAATACGCATACCGTACATTGAGGAACTAAAGTTTCTTCGCCTTCAATGTCAAATTCATCTACTGTACCTACAAATTTAGTTATTTCTTTCATATCGCTTTAGCCCATACTTCAACATAATCTGCTTCATAAGTTCCACCTTCAACAGCTTTCCATTTTTTAGTAGTTTCTTTTACTTTTGTAATTTTCCATTTTGAATCCGCAGGAATAATTGTTTCACGTTGTACAAAATATCTAGGAGCAACTACTTTTTCTATGTCTGGTACACCGGGTTTAG
>CAYFQQ010000235.1:0-3878 GCA_964345265.1 uncultured Coxiellaceae bacterium | reverse complement strand
ATGTTTTGCAATTAATAAAATGAATCAACTTGGAATGCCTGCATATTAATTGCCATTGATATGAGATTCCCGCTTTCGCGGGAATGACGATCGTTATTAAGCTATTTATTCAACAACGTCACTTTAATCGGCTAAGCAGTCTTATTTCGGCTGTTTAATTTTACCACATTGGGATTTTCCCAAGATCCCGTTATCTTATACAAATAGGCTATGGATGATTGCAAGGTATGTTTGAATAATTCGTCTCCGGCTAAAGTAATTGCGCCTGCAACTGGCCCGCCAATTAATGTAGCTAAAACGGGCAGACTGGATGTAACATGAGGAATCATGGTTAGCAGTAAATCACAATCTCTCTTTATTAAACCGATGCGTCCTTGAGCTAAAATATTGGCAACTATACCGTTAAGAGAAGTATCATATGTGTATACATCACCTCCGATTAACTTAAAATCACCTTTCATTTCATCAAAGCTAAAACCTTTTTTTGTTAAGTCATCAAAGTTTAAGGTTAATCGTCTCGGTAAGGATTGTAGACTTAATATATTCAAAATACGTCCGGTGTCGATTTTTTTCTCAGTTGCTTTATTTAAATTAACTATTCGGCCTCGTTTAAAATGCAGGGTTACATTACCATTCATAGTTTTCAAATTCGGTTCGTATATGTTACCTAACCAGCGTAGGGTAAAAATTACATCACCACTTCCGCCAAGCAAAGTATCGGTTTTATCCCACTCTTTTAACAATATTCCTGCATTGTTTGTTTCAAGAGTTCCATACAAAACACTATATTGTTTTCCTTTGGTTATTTCCCATTCTCCGTTACCTAACAAATTATAAGTTGGTGAATTGATTGCTAATTTATTAATTCGCAATGTATTGTGGTGTGGAGTAACGTTGAGTTCTACATGACCGAATTCTTTTTCTCCATAGCGAAAATCATTACTGATTATATGCATAGGTGGAATATCAGTAGGTTGTAATGAGTGAATTTTATTTTTGTCGTATGTCAAATAAAGCTTATTGAACTTGGCTTGTAAAGCTTGTTGAGGAAAATTATAAGGAATATTTAGTTGTCCATCTATTTGGGCATCATGTAGTTGTACTTGCCAAAATTTTTCTCCTGGTATTACTAGTAATTTCGTGTTTGGTAAAGTTTGACCATAAAATTGTAATTTATCGGTATCGATATCGATTTTGCGAATAATAAATTGTTGTCCTACTGTTTGCGTTGTTAAATATGATTGCCAATCAGACCACACTATCTTAGGAAGATGTCCAGATATTAATAAACCGGAACGGTTTTGAAACGTTGCAAGACCAATACCGAAATATAAAGCTCCGCTAACGAATTTTAAGTTTTGGTTGCTCTTAGTAAAATTAAGCGCTGCACTTATATCATTTCCACATCTGAGAGTCATTTGAATAAATTTATCTATATCAAACTCAGCTTTTATATATAGATCTCGTATTTGATCTTCAGATTTAATGAACGGGTCAGGTAAATCGATTTTTACACCATGTAAATTTGATAATAATTTAAAACTATCGGCGTGATTTTTATTATTATATAAATGCAAAGCTGCCATATAGTTAAATTTACCAGAGATTCGTTTCAAGATTGGTGACTGAAATTGGTTTTGTATGGCTTCGATCGAGGCTTGGCCATCAGCATTTATAAGTGTAGCTGGATATTTTTCGACACCGTTCGGCTCTGAAGGGCCACCATGAGACACAGGTTTAATTACATCAGTAGCAACATTAATTTTGATCGGTCCATTGAATAAAGAAGCTGTTATATTATTACTATTAAAAGAATTTTCGGAAAAATGAATGTTTCCTTTAACGTTTTTTAAATTTATTCCCCAGTCTGGTATTTTTAAACTACCTTGTTGCTCAACTAAAGTGCCCTTTACATGTAATTTTTTCCTACTATTTAACGAAGGAATAGTAAATCTTAACGAGGCAGGTCCAAATGCTTGTGCACTCGATGAATATTCTGCAATAGTTTTTTTCAATGGGCTGTTGTAAATAAAATTCATCATATCAGTATTATTGCTATTGATGTCTGCAGAGGCTTCTAATCCGAGTCGTTGCACGTCAGGAATCGTAACATGCACATTGTGGAGAGGAACGTTAAATGTTTTTCCATCTCCATCTATTTTTACAGTATGGCCATCAAATTGCATATTAGCATTTATATGTGAGATAGCAGGCCAGTTTGGATTAAATTTAAGTTTAATATCATGTATAACTGAGCCAAATAGAAATTTACCATTATGGTGATTAAAAGGAAATTTTGCTAATGGTCCACGGAATATTATTTTGCCAGATATGCTTTTGCCATCAACGATAGAGTGATTCAACCAATCTATAAGTCTCCTCGGCATAACTTTAATAGGATAATAACGTGATGCATGAGCAACATTTTTCAGTTTGTAATTTGCTAGTGCGTCTATTGCTTGCATATTACGATTAGTTGGTAGTAGCAGATGTGCATCGGCGGTAAAATCTAGATCGTTATTTTGAGCTACTACATCAGAAGCCCAAATTTGCCAACCGATGTTGGAATGTTGCCAATCAACAGCTCCTTGTAATTTGTCGAGTTCTATGGAATCACGAAATAAGTCACCGAAATTGACTTTGAAGTCTTGGTAATTTCCGACGAGAGACCAAATATCCTTTTTATGTTGTAATAGTATATTGCCTGCAAGATGGTTAACATATATCCTTTGCTTATTGAAATTAGTAGGATGTAAAATAACGTTATTGATAGCAAATTGACTTTGCAATTTACGCAAATTTTGTTGTTCATAATTAAACCATAAATTAACATTAGCTTTATCTTTTTCTATAAATTTAACATAACCATTTGTTGCCATTTCTTTACTCTGTAGATCGTTACCATCTAAATTAACAATAAATTTAAATTGAGTAGCATGCTGTTGAGTAAGATTTCCTGCGCCAACAATTTGATGTCGAGATAATTTATTTTTTATTTGTAATTTTAAATCAGGGCAAATTATTTTTTTACCATCTGTAGTATGCCAAGTAACGTGAATATTTTTTAAATCGATTTGCTGAGACAAAAATAGCCATGATAGAATACTTTCGATTCTTTTAGAGATTTTATTGCTACTACTAAAACTGAAATCTTTACCTTGATATAGATCAAATTGTGCTCCTGATACAAAAAGATCATGCTCCATACGGCGCTTAAGTATACTTTTAATTAAATTGACACGTACTATTAATTCATCGAATTCTGCTATCTCATGAGTACCCGCTTTGTCATAGACAACAGCGTTGTGAAATTTAAATTCGGGATTGATACCAGATCTCCCGATTACAATAGCACCAAGTTTTACTGGATAGTGAATTAAGTCACTATCTAATTTTTCTAAATTGTGACGGTAGTATTGCAAATAAGGTGCAGTGACAAATTGCAACGCATAAACTCCGAGTATTATTAAAATAAAAAGTATCGCAATTAATAAACCTAAGTAATATAAAAATTTTAAAATTATCTGTTTCATTTTGTCTCTGTACAAAATCCTTGTAATAAAGTAAATAACCATGGCCATAACATGGCACTAGTCAAGCTTGATAACCAGTACTGCCAAGTTATTAGTATAGAACCGGTTAAACCTTGTATACAAAGTATAGAAACCTGATATATTACTACAATAGTAAAGACCATTAAAGTCTGTTGCCATAAACTAAATAACCGCATTCTAAGATAAAATTTATTAATAAAATATGCAACGATAACCAAAATCAGAGCGTGTTCACCTAAGGTAGTTCCAGTTAAAACATCTAGCAGTAAGCCTAAAATCCAAGCAATTTCAATACTTATACTATTAGGCATCATTAAAACCCAA
>CAYFQQ010000234.1:0-2388 GCA_964345265.1 uncultured Coxiellaceae bacterium | reverse complement strand
AACCACAACATTCACACTATCACTGGTCGGGGTAGAGGGATTCGAACCCCCGACATCCTGCTCCCAAAGCAGGCGCGCTACCAGACTGCGCTATGCCCCGCACTTTCATATTATTAAAGAAAAAGAATGATACCGATCGCCAATAATAACGTCAAATTTTATTAAGCTTAATTTAATTTTAGACCAAATTTAAAGCGATTTATTACAATTTTATATCCAAAACCGATTTCACAACTCGTGTAGGTCGGTAAGGATACCTTTTGATGTCTCTGCGTCTACTAACACCTGTCAGTACTAAAATAGTTTCCATTCCGCTCATCATACCAGCAACAACATCTGTATCCATACGATCTCCAATCATAATTGTATTCGCCGAATGCATTCCCAAATAATTGAGTGCATAACGCATCATTAGTGGATTAGGTTTCCCTATATAAAAGGGGGTGCGACCAGTAGTTCTTTCCAGTAATGCCGCTAATGCACCACATGCAGGAACTAATCCTTCGTTCTCCCTACCTACATTGTCAGGATTGGTAGCAATGAATAAAGCTCCTGTTGATATTAAGCGAATAGCTTTTGTGATTTGTTCTAAATTATAGTCGAATGTTTCCCCCAGTATTACATAATCTGGCTTAATATCAGTAAATATATAGCCCACTTCGGAAAGAGCTTGAATTAAGCCATTTTCTCCAACGACGAATACTTTTACTTTAGTATTCGGATGTTGAGATTTTAGAAAACGTGCAGTTGCCATCGAGGAAGTAAAAAAACGTTTTGCAGGAATATTAAGACCCATTGAACGTAAACGACTAGATAAATCTTGCTGAGTATATAAAGGATTATTAGTAAATACTAAATAATTATAATCTTTTTCTGTTAACTCATTTATGAATTTATCTGCTCCGGGAATAAGATCCTTGCCACGTATTAACACTCCATCCATATCAATTAAATAATTTCGTTTTTTATTAGATCCCATATACTTAATTTTAATTTAATAACCCGAAGGGATAATACATTTTTATCATAGTATTTGCAACATAAGTCATTATTACTGATAATAATCTATTACGATGAATAAAAAATCTTGCTTCGTAGTACAAAAACATCAAGCTACGACCTTACATTATGATTTTCGACTCGAGATTAATGGTATACTGAAATCATGGGCTATTCCTAAAGGCCCATCTAAAGATCCAAATGATAAGCGCTTAGCAGTTCCTACTGAGGATCATTCATTAGAATATAAAGACTTTGAAGGCGTAATTCCCGAAGGACAATATGGTGCTGGAAAAGTAACAATTTGGGATAAAGGCACATATGACAATATTCGTGACGACGTTTCCATGGTAAAAGCATATCACCAAGGCAAAATTAAAATTCGTTTATCCGGAAAAAAATTAAAAGGTAACTATTCATTGATCAAAATCAAGGGACGTATACAACAACAAAAAGCATGGCTATTAATAAAAATGCGCGAAGATTAAAATGCAGCATCTGATTTCTGACTTACAACACATTATTTCATCTGTGCATCATAATATTCCATTTGTATTATTTCTCGTTGGCATATTGTGGCTAATTAATTTAGTTAATCTAATTCTCGGTTACCGATTAAATCTGTTAGGAATCTGTCCGCGAACTTATCATGGTTTAATAGGAATATTTTTTACTCCATTCCTGCATAGTAATTTCGGCCACTTATTTTTCAATTCCATTCCGTTATTTGTTTTAGCAAATTTAGTACTAATACAAGGGTATAAGACTTTCTATCTAATTTCTATAGCTATCATTATAATTAGTGGACTTGCGATTTGGCTATTCGGCAAACCTGGCATTCATGTGGGTGCAAGCGCATTAATTATGGGTTATTTTGGTTATTTGCTCGCTAACGCATACTACCAATTAACCGCGACTACAATTATTCTTGCGATTCTCTGCCTATATTACTTAAGTGGCTTATTTTTCGCATTGATCCCAACTGGTGAAAAAGGAATATCATGGGAAGGCCATGTATTTGGTTTTCTGGCTGGCATTCTGGTTGCATATTTATCTCCTAGCTTTATATATTGACCTCAATTCGACTAAAAAAGGACGTCACAATACAGCAACTCTTCTCGTCGTCCCGCGGCTCTTTTTCGTCCTCCCGCGGCTTGACCGCGGGATCCAGTGCCCAGCAATGTAGTGTAATAAACATCCTGTCACTAGATGGCCAATCCCTGGCCAGTATGACGGAATGATGCATTCTAGCTAATCCATGTCCAGTGACGAACAGCAATTCTAATTTTGACCAATTTTAAGTGCTATTTCACGTCATACCCGCGAAGGCGGGTATCCAAAGAGCCCCAAATTAAATGGATTCTCGCATTCGCGAGAATGACAGCATCA
>CAYFQQ010000233.1:0-3612 GCA_964345265.1 uncultured Coxiellaceae bacterium | reverse complement strand
ACCAATTTTAAGTGCTATTTCACGTCATACCCGCGAAGGCGGGTATCCAAAGAGCCCCAAATTAAATGGATTCTCGCATTCGCGAGAATGACAGCATCAAAATGAGAATTGCTGATTTTCAGTGGATAGCATTGCAAAAGCAACTGATTTCCTGGAAAATAATCTTTTGAGAACAATTAAGGTAGATAGTATTAATGAAAATCGCAATTATCGGAAATGGTAAAACAGGTAGTGAAGTAGTAAGGCTCTTACCTGAGAATCAAATAGGTGGTATTTATGATAGTTCAAATAAAGTTACCAAGGACCAATTAAAAAAAGCCGATGCTGCTATTATCTTTGTACCGGGTGGTACCGTTCCTGAAGTTTTACCAATCGTAATATCTGCTGGGATCCCCGCTGTATGGGGAAGTACAGGTTTTGAATGGCCTAGCGATTTAGATAAGCAGTTGAAAAATCAACATACTAGGTGGGTTGTTGCTACTAATTTTAGTTTAGGTATGAATTTAATTCGCCATTGTATGCAGATACTTGCGAAAGGAAAGCAGTTTTTAGAATCACCTCATTTTGAAATTCATGAGATTCATCACAAACATAAAAAAGATGCTCCCAGTGGTACTGCATTGTCTTGGCGCAAATGGTTAAATGTAGATTGTGATATTTACTCGCAGAGAGATGGTGATATAAAAGGCATCCATGAACTGATTTTACATACCAATGATGAAACGGTTTCTTTAAAACACGAAGTTCATAACCGCGCACTATTTGCAAAAGGAGCATTATGGGCTGCTAATTATTTAGTTAGTCATTCAACACTAGAAAATGGTTTATATACCTTTTCGGAAATAGTTGATCGGTCATTTAAGGAGTTAGAATTATGAATGGAATTGACCAATATTGTGTATGGACTGCATTGGTAACACCTTTCGATGAACAAGGTGATATCGATTTTGTAAGTTTACTAAAATTAATAGAAAAACAACAAGAAGCAAGAAATGCTATTTTAATTCTTGGTAGTACAGGTGAAGCATTAGCATTGAGTATTGAAGAAAAAAAGCAAGTTGTAAAATTTGTAAGTAATTTAAAATTAACTATTCCTGTCATGGTTGGTGTTGGTGGATTTAGATTGCAGTATCAACTGCGGTGGATTGAATTCTGTAATCAGCAAAATAACATTAGCTGTTTCTTATTAGTTACACCACTTTATGCTAAGCCAGCTCTTAAAGGGCAAGTGAAATGGTTTCGATCCTTACTTGATGAGGCGAAATACCCTTGTATGTTATATAATATTCCTTCGCGTACCGGAGTGAGTTTATGTCCCCAAGTTTTGACTATGATAAAAAATCATTCGAATTTATGGTCGCTGAAAGAAGCAAGTGGTACTTTGGATGATTTTCATAATTACCAAGTTGCTTCACCTCAGCTTTCTCTTTACAGTGGCAATGATGATTTAATGCTAGATTATGCTCGTATGGGTGGAAAAGGGTTAGTATCCGTGGTAGCCAACGTTTGGCCTCATGCTACTAAACTTTATGTTGAAAAATGCCTTGCTAGGAAAAGTGATGATTTATTTCCGGTTTGGAAAGATGCTTGTGATGCTTTATTTCAGGTCAGTAATCCAATCCCAGTGAAAGTTTTGTTGTATAAAAAGCAATGGATTAAATCACCGACATTAAGACCACCATTAACTTATGAAGATATTAAAGATGTAAAGCAATTGGTTAATATGGATCGAATGATAGAAAAATGGTTTACTCGGAATAAATAATAGATTTATTTACGAAATAATGCATTATGAGAATTGAATATTCAAATATCCTAAATCAAGGAGGCGAGTACGTCTTTGATGTGATAGAGGACGAAGTTGCTAGACTTAGAGCAGAAGGAATAGAAATTATTGATTTAAGTGTTGGTGATCCTGCAAAAGTAGATCCTCCTCCAAGATATGTTATCGATTCTCTTAGTAAATTTGCAGAGCAAAGAAAATATGGGGGCTATCCAAGATGTAAAGGCGATAAAACCTTTTTGCAAGCTTGTGCTAAATACATGAAACGCGAATTCAAAATTGATCTTGATCCAAAAACTGAAATAAATATCACCATGGGTTCGAAGGAGGCCGTGTTCCATTTCCCAAAAGTTGTGGTTAATCCTGGTGATATAGTTATTTGTCCAACTCCTGGTTATCCTCCTTTCCATCTTGGAACGATCGCAGCATATGGGACTCCTTATTATGTGCCACTTTATGAGGAAAATGGTTTCTTACCCGATTTTTCAGCAATTCCTTCGGAGATTGCAATAAAAGCAAAAATAATCTGGATTAATTATCCAAACTCTCCTACAGGAGCAGTAGCTTCTTTAGAATGGTATAAAAAACTAATCGATTGGGCTCATAAATATAATATTATTATTGCAGCTGATGAAGGCGCCTATATAGAAATTTGTTTTGAAAAGAAACAACATAGTATTTTGGAAATAACCAAAGGAGGAGTTATTGCTTTTTATTCCCTTTCGAAACGCAATAACATGACAGGATATAGAATAGGCTTTGCTGCTGGTGATGCTAGAATAATTGATGGATTTAATCAACTTAGGAATCAACAAGATAATGGTGTGCCACAATTTATTCAGGAAACTGCTATCTTAGCTCTTGAAGATACTGGTTTTATAAAGAATATGCGAGAATCGTACAAAATCAAAAGAGAAATTATAATGAACGCTTTTCAACAGAAAGGTTTTCCACGTTCTAAATCAGAAGCCACATTTTTTATATGGCAAAAAACTTTGGAAGGCATGAATGGCTTAGAATTAGCACGAAAACTTCTTGATATAGGTATCGTGGTCATACCAGGTGCTGCTTTAACTCAACTAACCACATTTAGTGAAGATTCGGGAAAAGATTATGTGAGGATTGCTGTAATGCCTACAATTGCAGACATTGAGAAAGCGGCTGATAGAATTCGAACTAAATTAGTAATTTAGTTTAAAAATTGTAATTTCTCGATAAGTTTAGAGTAAAATATAAAAATATTTCGTCATACTCGCGAAAGCGAGTATCCAGGGATTATGTAGGGAACAGGCATGCCTGTTCCCTACTGGATTTCCGCTTTCGCGGGTGACATGATGTATCACCTTGCAATTATAAGTTCAAAAGGAGAATTGGAATGTTAGAGAAACTTATAGAACGACATAAAAATCCACTAAGTTGGATTACTAGCTTGATTTTTCTTATCGCTCTTTGTTTGGGAGTGTGGTTACACAATTTTTTATTAATTACTATCAGTATAATTTGCTTTGCTACTAGTTGGTTTTGGTTTCCAAAACCAAAAACAGCTTTCAAATGGAGTGAACAATTGATAGAAGCAGAGATTGAATTTTTGCAACAATCGTTACATGGATGCAAAGCAATGGCAATGACATTTATGACAATTTTAATTGTCATGATTGTAGCCGCATTCTGGTTCCACAAATTGCTAATAGGATTATTGCTAGTTGAAATTAGTTTATTATTTCAATTATGTTGGTCGATATTTATGTTGAAAAAGGCTAAATGGCTAATATCATCGATTCTGATAATGGCAATTGTGATCGTTGGAATTTCGCTTATTGTACTGATAT
>CAYFQQ010000232.1:0-3342 GCA_964345265.1 uncultured Coxiellaceae bacterium | reverse complement strand
GAATCTTTCATGGCGCGATTTATATTACGACATTATTCAATAACTAATTTGAGATTCCCGCTTGCGCGGGAATGACGGAACATTTATTCAACAACGCCATGGCATACCTAAACCATAAGAAATTGAGTTATTAACCCTGGAAAAATATTTTATGCAAATTAAATTAGGAGGAAAAAAAGATGTATACGTCAGATAAAGACAAAGAAACCTCGTGGGATTGGGTAAAAAAAATTGTGTCTTTTAAGGTGGTTAAATTTTGTTCATATCCTGGCATAAGGGGTCAGTATGTGTTTCGGTTGTCCCTGACCCCGAAACACTCTCGACTCTCGACTGAAGCGACAGCCATTGTGCCGCGGCCGTCCTCGTCAGGCGCGGGTGGTAGCATATTATCCGTTATATTCTTTGGGATATTGGCAAAAAATGATAATGATGTAAAGGATTGTGCAAATGTTTTTGGCAGTGCGGTTAATTGTCTATTTACCTTTTGTGCTTGCTCAATCAAATATGTAGTTTGTTGCACTAATATATCTATAGTTCTCTGCAATTGTACCATTCTTTCTCCTTGCTGCCGTAATATATCTAGTATCTGCCCATAATGTGATGCATCCGTCAATCTTATTGCCTTTTTTATACGACTTGATGAAATATCTAATATCATCTGCATTTGCTGCTCTGTTAGATTAACTATTTCATCCGTTTGCATGTCTATCGTAGCCACATCTATTTTTTCTTCAAACGGCAGGCCGTTATGCCTAATAGCGACAAATATATTTGGCGTTTCATCTAAATATACGAACTCTACCCAATAATGCTGATCTGGCGCTGACATTTTATCCAATAGCTTATTAATATTAAAAATAAATTTTGTTAAATCAAATTTTCCTTCCCAATGAGATTGATCAGGTGAAGAAATAGGCAAATTATATATAGGCTGCCCATTTGGCAATGTAAATATTTCCTTGGGTACTAAATCACCATATTCATCGCCACATAATATATAATAGCCAGCATCTGAACCAAGTGCTGCTATAGCAATCTTTTCTTTCATCATTAATTTTAGTGTTTGGTATTCTTGACTATCTGGTATTATTTCTGGAAAACTTCCTAAATATTGGCCTTCTTTTATACCCTTTAATCTTCTATAACAATCTGTTGCCAATGGCAAATGATCGTGATTGCCCGAAAAACCAATAGTTCCTCCTATAAATTGAGTACCCAAATAATTTCTAAGTACCAAAGCATTTTTTGTGGTAATTTCTCTTCTCACCCAGTCATAATTTGTATGCTTTCTTCTCGCGAATCCACTTGCATCTGCCCAATAAATAGAATTCATGATGTGACTAAAACCAATATGCATAAATGACTCTATTTTTTCTTTATTCATTTTACCTAACAGTTCAGCTAATATAATTGGATCAACAATATTATGGTCATGCAGCTTCTGTCTTATGTATGGTATTGCCTTTTTCAGAATATCAGGCGACAGTACGGCAACAGCATCAACCCTTACCCCCTAAATCCAAGATCATTTATGTACCAATCGATTAATGGCCGCCAATACTGCTCAAAAGTCTCTTCAGCAATGTATGAATTAGAATAGTCAAAAGGTAGCACATCGTCCCAATTTTTTGTTTCTGGTCTAAACCAATTTGCATGCAGTTTAATTAATGACGAACCTTTGGATATATGATTTAAAACCAAATCAAACATAGGAATTAAATTAAATTCTATCGCAGTCTTTGTAAATCGACGAATACCTTCTTCATCAGTTTGTAGAAAGGGATGCAATCGTCGTTCTCCACTGGCGGCATATAAACTACCTGCAATTTCACGCTTATTTCCTGTTAGTCTATCTCTTCGTAAAACCCTAATATTACCTGTTTCCTCTATTGGTGTTAGCCACACAGAATTAAATCCCATGTCTGCTATCCCTTTAAGAGATTCAGTCATTTCGTCAAGATTATGATATCTAAATAATACCATATTATAAATTTTAACAATCGGCATAATTACCTTCCATTAAAACAATTGTGTAACTGGTTTCAAGATGTGTTTAGGCTATCCTGCTCCCTAAGCGTTCTTGACATACGTGACAAGTTAAATGCTTCGGGGCTATCCTTACTCCCGCACTACGCGCATCCGTATAGCTCCCACGATGGCTTGACACTTGGATACGATTACTGCACACACCTTCAGCGGTTACTGCAATCGCTCACCGCCTACCGGAAACTGCTCTCCTCTGCTAGCTTCGCCATTCCTTGTGGTTCGTAGCGATGGTGATTCAAATATTTTCTTATGTTTTACTTCAATTAGGGTGTTGGTACAGGCGCAGGCTCGGCTATTTCTGTCAGATCGATTTTGGCACCTTTAATAGCTTTTACAGCATTATCTATACTCAAACCAAAGGACGTATAATATTCCCCCCAATGTATTTTTCAGCATTTTCACCTTCTATTTTGTAATCTTTTCTTTTAAATATAGTTTCATCTCTAAAAAAAATAGGAGATTTGCTGTTAATACACTTTACCTTGCCGTCTTTTGAGTCTTCTATAATATCAAATTTTACGTTTTTCTGAAAGTTTGTAAGTATATGAAAATAGTAAGGTCTTGGTTCATTTAACTCGGTATCATGAATAAATTCGATATGGTCACTTATATTTGCAACAGTAGCATTTGGATTTTGAAATGCCAAAGCGATTAATCTATGATTCCCATCATGGACCTGCACGTACCCGCGAGTATAGCTTAAAATTATATCTTTCGTATAGTGGGTAGGTAGCTTGTTTCCATTTTGAGCAATATCATTACAAAACTCTTTAATCTTTTTCCTATGCACCAAGCCCAAAACACAGGTATCACACATTTTAGGTGCTAATAATAGCTGCTTTAAAGGTATGTGTGCGGTACTCTCTATCTTGCTTTGTAATATCTCGCTTTGTAAATTTGTGGGTAAATTTGTGGTTTTTTGATAAAACATATTTTCCTCCATAATTGTTCAGAATGTTATTCAGTTCCAACCGGCAAAACGTAGTTCCCCTCTTTAGTTCCCGGGACAGGTAAGAGAAGGATCAGTATCCGAATCCGAACTAACATCAATCTTATAATAATCTCGCCTAGCGCGAGTTTACTAAAGTAGCAATTTTAATTACCTATCCGTTTGAAAGCAAGAGATAAATTTGCTTTTCTGTGTCGTCACTGGATTATAATTGATATTATAGCAGGCGTTGTTGAATAAATGTTCCGTCATTCCCGCGCAAGCGGGAATCTCAAATTAGTTATTGAATAATGTCGTAATATAAATCGCGCCATGAAAGATTCATTTTCTCAATTAATTGTATTTTC
>CAYFQQ010000231.1:0-20098 GCA_964345265.1 uncultured Coxiellaceae bacterium | reverse complement strand
AAGCGAGTATCCAGTATTTGTAACGTTTTTGGCTGGATTCCCGCTTTCGCGGGAATGACCAAACATGCAAATTTTTATTATTATAAACCAAGAGGTTAAGTATTTATGCAACAACGCCATTATTTTTTGTAAATGGAAGCAGTGCCATTAAATCAAGGCATTAGCTAATATTTGACTTAATAATTTTAGGGGACTCTTTTTCCATGAAAATCAGTGATTAGGAGAAAATCAAATGGCTAGAGGCGTCAACAAAGTTATTTTAATCGGAAATTTAGGCAATGACCCCGAAATTCGTTACACTCCAAGTGGTAGTGCTGTAGCTAATTTATCTTTAGCAACCAGTGAAACCTGGCGAGATAAACAAAGTGGAGAATTACAGGATCGCACTGAATGGCATCGATTAGTATTTTTTAATAGATTGGCAGAAATTGTAGGTGAATATCTACGTAAAGGTTCTAAAGTTTATGTCGAAGGAACATTACGTACCCGTAAGTGGCAAGATAAAAGCGGTATGGATCGATTCACTACCGAGATTATTGCTAGTGAAATGCATATGCTAGATAGTCGTAGTGCAGGTAGTAGCGGAGTAGAGCAACAACAAGCTACAAAAGAAGTTTCTGAACCTGCTACGTCAACAGAAACTGAAACAAATACAGATACGTCATCAAACGGAGGTTCAGACGACGATATTCCGTTTTAAAAATCGACTTAAAGCAGAATAAAAATTAAACGTGATTATTTATTAACACAAAACATCTTTCTGTGTGCTTTGACAACAGCATTTATTTCAGTGTGCAACTTGTCTATCAAGCTTTTGAGTTTTTTTGTGTTCTTTTTCGCTGCAGCTATTCTTAGATCTTCACTAGCTTTGCTGAGCCTCGATGTACCGCAGTAACAAGCAGAACCGCTCAATTTATGAGCTGCATTTGCTCATAGCAAGAGGGATACGAAAAGGTATAATACAAGTAAAAGTGCTACCAAAACCTACTTTACTCTGAGCCTCAATCTTTCCACCGATATCTTTTATAAATTGCTTTACAATGTACAATCCAAGTCCCATTCCTCTATGGATACCTTCATTTGCAGAAGTTCCTCGACTAAATTTCTTATACATTAAATTTCGTTCTTCTATTGGTATACCTATACCAGAATCTTCTATAGTTATTTTCAATATCCCATTCTTTCTATCAATGTATTCGGTAACTTCTGCGCTAACTCTGACAAAGCCTTCTTGAGTGAATTTAATAGCATTATTGACAAGATTGACAAGTATGAGATTAATTCTGAAGTCATCACTTATAATGCTCTTTGGAATATCCTTATCAAGATTGACCACCAATTTTAGATTTTTATTCAGTGCGGCAGGAATTTCTAACTGAATTACATTCTGGATTGATTTCTTGATATTGAACTTTTTCTCGAAAACAGGAAAATGTACATAATCAACATGGTTAAAATCAAGAATGTTATTTAATAGCATAATTAATTGATCAGCTGCCTTAGATGCAGATTCAAGTTGCTCTTCATACTTAGAACTCTGTTCCTGTTCAGCAATCTGTTCTAACAAAGATGCTATACTGCCGGGAGGTATTTTCAGATCGTGTTCCATGTTAGTGATAAATTGCGTTTTTAATTGGTTTACAATTTCGGCTTGCTTTTTAGCTTTTTGTAATTCTTCTTCAGTTTTTTTACGATTAGTAATATCAACAGATATACCCACAAGACCAACAGTTTCATCATCCACAATTAATGGATATTTATGAGATAAAAAAGTATATTCCTTACCATCTGCTAGAATACCTGTATATTCTGTCACTTTCCCTTTCCCTTCTTTGATAACTGCAAGATGTTCTCGATGAAGTTGATCAACAAACTTTTTAGTCCAACCCATCTGTTTAGCAAAATCATAAGAATTTTTGCCGATACAACTGGCTATATCTTTGTCACCAAAGTTTTTGGCTTGAGATATATTAGCTCCAACAATTCTTGTATTTTTATCAGTCCAATATAGATGAACAGGTAACGAATCGATAATTGCTTGAAACAATTTGGTAGAAGTCTTCATCTTTTGCAATTATAGAGGGTCTACAAAAATATAGCTATTATTAAACAGGTTAACCAATTCCTCTAAAAAGTATAAGAAGATTATTATTTTAACCCATTTTCTTTTGGTAAATCTGCGTGAAGTCTTGCTGTGTAAGGGCTAGTAGTAAAACAACTTTTCCGAAGTGTGGCTACATGTAATATGTTGAATTTTCCATTCTTTCTTACTCTGAAAAATTTGCATTGTCAACTAAAAAATTCGCAAATTTATGGTTTTGTAGCCATGTTCGGAAAAATGAAAATTGCTACAGCCCTTGTTCAGTAAAGCTTACAGCCGATTTACCAAAAGAAAATGGGTTTTAAAACAAAATATCACACTCTAGAATATAAAAGCTATTTAGTATCGAAATCAACATTCTTCAAAAAATCACTATCCGAAATTAGTTCTATTAATTCAAATTTAGTGCGACAATTTAGTTTTCTTTTCATATTTCTTAGATAAAACTCCACTGTTCTAGGTGATAGATCAAGTTTGTCAGCAGCATTCCTTACGGTTCTGCCACGTAAAAAATGCGCCATACACTCAGCTTCTCTTCTAGAAAAGTGAATATCTTTAAATTTCTCTCCGAGGCTATACATTTTCAATTTTCTCCGTGGTTTGATTTTTTGTTTAGTTTCAGTATCACTGAAACTCTCCGAAGTGAAGTGACGTGTAGATTTCTTATTCAAAACCTCATCGAGCACCATATCCCAATAGTTTTTAGCCATAATTTCTCCTTACCTCTTTCATGCGGCGTAAATAACGCCGCACCCAGAGGTCCATGCTTATGCGGTTAGTATTATATACTTAAAAGCATATAATATTAAGAATTATTTTATGTGTCAACACATAAACGAGTTATTTATGTATCAGAGAGTCTAAGGCTTTTTGGAGGGTTATCTTTTCTTTACTAATTTTCTTTTGTTATCTGCATCTGCTGCTGTCAACTCAGTACCTGCGATATAACCGATTCTATATGCCTCTTCCTGTTTCAAACCTTCGAGAACCTTTTTTCCTGCTAATATCTGTTCTGCAGTTTTTTGTTTAATTTTATTTGATCCTTTCCGTTTTACTGAGAATATCATTTTCTTAAACGGTGTACAGTATTCCTCACTCTTAATCTCATATTGTGGTTGAAGACTGTTCTTAATTTCTTGCTTCTTACTTTCCTCCATTGCTATCCTTTCAGCTGCCGCTATATAACCTACAGTATGTGCATCTTCTTGACAGAGATTGTTAAGGAAAGTTTTATCTGTAGAAATCTGATCCGCAGTTTTCTGAACAGCTTTATTACCATCACGTTTGATTAAAGAAAAAATTATTCTATTAAATTGTGCACAAAATTCTTTTACTATTATTTTATATTTAGGCTCATTAATTTCCTGACAAGCAAAATACGTAATAGTTCTTACGTCCTGGCGTGAAAAGCTTTCTAACATTTTATCATCAGCTGCCAATTTCTTAGCAGTTGTCTTAAAAGTTAGATTTTTCCCAATCACTTGGATAGTAAATTGACAACCCCCTTCCTTCTTTTCATCGATTCCTACGATCCGGTAAGCATTAGATATCTGAGATTGTTTCTGTATCTCATGATACTGATTAAGTATCCATGTAAAATACTCTGTTATTGAAGACGGGTTAAATTTATTACGCATATTTAACTTCCTTCATTTTTACGAATTGTAATCCTTTTGAGCTTGGATTAAAACCCCGTAATATTTATCTCCCCTGGAAAATAACTTCATTTTATACTTATCTATATCCGGATTGAGCGGCTTCAAATACTGATAATTACCATCAATTAATACCTGTCGAAACACTGCTTTTTTTTGTTCTTTTAACTTGATAACAGCATAACTTCTATCCTTTGGAATTTTATTGCCATCTATAATTATAATTGTTCCTTTACTAAAAATCGGGGTCATTGAATTATCATCCATTTTCAATGCATAAATTCTAGAGTTAAACGACACATTAGCAAAAGCAACTTCACTATTTACCGAATGTTTAGTCTTATAATCCGCAACTTCATCCCAATTAATAATAGGGATTTCTGACATCTTCTTAGATGATTTGCTCTGTTTTCCTTGACCTATGCAAAGTGGTGTTTCGCCAATTAATTGATTAACTGTAATTCCAAAATAACTAGCAAGTGCACAGAGAGTGACTATTTTAGGATTATCAGTTTCACCAGACATAAGTCGATATATAACAGGTTGGCCAATCCCGGTTCGTCTTGCTAATTCCATGGTATTTAGCTTATGTTCTGATAGTAATTTCTTTAGAGTTTTAGATATATGCATTTAATATAAGATCCAACTTTATATTCATATACTAACACGATTTTGAGTCAACAAATCTAGTGTAAGATCACGAAGTCTCTTCAGTAACACGCCCTACTAGTTCTACAATTGCCATGGGTGCTTGGTCTCCGTTGCGAAACCCATATTTCAAAATTCGCAAATATCCGCCAAGACGTTCCTTGTAACGCGGACCTAAATCAGAAAATAATTTAGCAACTGAGGTTTTATCACGCAAGCGATCAAATGCTAATCGTCGGTTAGCTATACTATCTTCTTTGGCTAAAGTAATCAGTGGTTCAGCAAACGTTCTTAGTTCTTTTGCTTTAGCTAATGTAGTTTTAATATGTTCATGATTAAATAATGATACAGCCATATTACTAAACATTGCTCGTCTATGTTCACTAGTGCGATTTAAATGACGACCACTTTTACGATGACGCATTATTTACTTTCCTTAACAAGTTCACTCGGCGGCCAATTTTTTAGGATCATGCCTAAAGATAATCCCCGTGAAGCTAATACAGTTTTAATTTCATTTAATGACTTTCTACCTAAATTCGGTGTCTTTAATAAATCTGATTCATTGCGCTGTACTAAATCACCAATATAAAAAATATTTTCACCCTTAAGGCAATTCGTTGAACGTACAGTTAATTCCAAATCATCGATTGGATGTAGCATAATCGGATCTATCTCTTCCTTTTCAACTTCAGGTGGTTGCAAACTTTCAACTTTTAATTCAACAAATGCAGACAATTGATGTTGTAAAATAGTAGCACAATAACGAATAGCCTGTTCAGGATCTAAGGTACCATCGGTTTCTAAATCAATAATCAATTTATCTAAATCGGTACGTTTCTCAACACGAGTATTCTCTACTTGATAAGTAACACGTCGTACTGGACTAAACGAAGCATCTAATAATAAGCGTCCTACGGGTCGTTCTTTATCCTCTTTAGTAATCCTTGCAACAACTGGTTGATAACCGCGACCAGTAGTAACTTTGATTCGCATATTTAACTTGCCACCTTCTATTATATTGGCAATTACATGTTCAGGATTCATGACTTCTACATTATGAGGTAACTTAATTTCACCTGCTGTAACTGGACCAGGCGATCCTTTATATAATTCGAGATCAGCTTCAGAAATATCATGTAATTTAAACACTATACCTTTAACATTTAATAAAATATTGACTACATCTTCTCTTACACCCTCAACTGCACTATATTCATGCAACACACCTTCTATTTCAACCTCAACGGGAGCTGCTCCTGGCATAGACGACAATAAAATTCTTCGAAGTGCGTTACCTAATGTATAACCAAAACCTCTTTCTAATGGAGCTAAAACTATTTTAGAACGATTATTACTAATCGATTTAATTTCAATAACCTTGGGAGTTAAAAAACTACTATAATAATCTATCATTGTAACCTCTTTACTTAGAATACAGTTCCACAACTAAATGAACTTTAAATTCCGATGGAAGCTCATTTGGTTCCGGATATCTCTTAAAAATACCTTGCATATTCTTAGCATTTAAAGTTAACCATTCGCATTCAGGCCTTTGTTGTGCTAATTCTAATGCACTTACAATTCTAGCCTGTTTTTTACTTTTTTCTTTGACTTTTATCTCATCTTCAGGCGTGACTAAATAAGAAGGAATATTAACAATTTTGTCATTTACCATAATTGCTCTATGACTTACTAACTGTCTTGCTTCTGCTCTAGTAGATGCAAATCCTAAACGATAAACGATATTATCTAATCTTGATTCAAGTAATTTTAATAAATTATATCCGGTTGAACCTTTGCAGCGATCAGCTTCCCGATAATAATTACGAAACTGCTTTTCTAACACGCCATAATAGCGTTTGATAAGCTGTTTCATACGTAATTGCACATTGTAATCAGTCAAACGACCACGGCGTTTACCAAATTGTCCCGGTGGAGTATCAGCTTTGCACTTAGAATCAAGTGATCTAATACTGCTCTTATTGAGAAGGTCTACACCCTCTCGCCTGGATAATCTACACTTTGCTCCAATATACTTTGCCATTTAAATCTCACACTTACGGTTTACGTCTCTTTGGAGGACGACAACCATTATGAGGAATAGGTGTCACATCAAGAATGCTACTGATCACAAATCCCTGTGCGTTCAGCGCACGAATCGCGGACTCACGACCAGCACCGGGACCTTTTACCCACACCTCCATATTTCTCATACCAAATTCTTTTGCGCTATTACCAACCTTTTCGACAGCGACTTGAGCGGCAAACGGAGTACTTTTACGCGAACCCTTATAGCCGCTACTACCCGAGCTTCCCCACGCTAAAACATTACCCTGCTTATCAGTTATAGTAATTATAGTATTGTTAAAAGAGGCATTAATATAAGCTATGCCATCAGTTACAATGCGCTTTTTCCTACGAGTACGTGGTGCTGTCGCCATATTAATTATCTCTTAATCGGTTTTCTCTTACCTTTACGAGTACGAGCATTTTTTTGGGTATTCTGCCCGCGAACTGGTAAACCTCGTCGATGACGTATACCTCGATAACAATTCAGATCCATCAAACGTTTGACATTCATAGACGCTTCACGACGCAGATCACCTTCTACAGGATATTTGCTAACTTCGGTTCGTAACGCTTCGATTTCTTTTTCAGATAGATCTTTAATTTTAGTTGCAGGGTTAACTTTTGCACCCGCGCATATTTTCAGTGCACGACTTTTGCCGATGCCATAAATAGCCCTTAATGCAATAACTGCATGTTTTTGTACCGGAATATTTATACCAGCGATTCGTGCCATTAATCTACCTCTTTAAATATACAAAAGCGTGTAAGAATACTGTTTAATTCAATAAAAATCAAGTAATTACCCCTGGCGTTGTTTATGCCGAACATTCTTGCAGATTATTCGGACAACGCCTTTACGTCTAACAATTTTACAATGCTTACATATTTTTTTAACTGACGCTTGTACCTTCATACTCTATTCCAAAAAATCATCATCTAAACATTGCTCCACCACCTTTTAGCCTGGTCTTTTTCATTATAGACTCATATTGATGTGACATCAGATGTGCTTGTACCTGTGATATAAAATCCATCAGTACTACAACCACAATTAGCAATGAAGTACCACCGAAATAAAACGGTACATTCATTTTAAAGATCAAAATCTGCGGTAATATACATATAAGTGTTATGTAGATAGCGCCCACAAAAGTAAGTCGAGTCATCACTGAATCTATATAATAAGCAGTGTTCTCACCAGGACGAATTCCTGGAATAAATGCACCAGACCTTTTCAGATTATCAGCTGTTTCTTTCGGATTAAACACCAACGCTGTATAAAAGAAGCAGAAAAATATAATGGCTACACTATACAAGATCAAATATAAAGGTTGTCCCATACTTAGAGCGAAAGCAATTTCTCTTAGCCATCCCATCCCCTTACCAGTGCCAAACCAAGTTGCTAATGTTGTCGGCAACAATAAAATACTTGAAGCAAAAATAGGCGGAATAACTCCAGCCATATTTATCTTTAACGGCAAATGACTACTCTGACCAGCATAAATTTTGCGTCCGATTTGACGCCTTGCGTAATTTACTGTGATACGTCGTTGCGCACTTTCCATAAACACCACAATACCAGTTACTCCAATAATTACTGCGATTAATAACAATAAGAAAATAACTTGCATTTGCCCTTGTCTCACTTGGCTCATAACCTGAGCAATGGCAGCCGGAAATCGAGATACAATACCAGCAAAAATGATTAATGAGATACCATTACCAACACCACGCTCGGTCATCTGTTCACCAAGCCACATTAAAAATAAAGTTCCTGTAGTTAAAGTAATCACAGCCACAAAATAAAAGTTTAAACCTGGCATTAAAACAATTCCAGAACTTGTCAACCATTTAGCAATTCCTAGTGATTGAAATAATGCTAATGCTACAGTTCCATAGCGAGTATATTGGTTAATTTTGCGGCGCCCAGATTCACCTTCTTTTTTTAACTCCTCCAGCCGCGGCATAACTGCAGTAAGCATCTGGATTATAATTGAGGCTGAAATATAAGGCATAACACCTAACGCAAAAATTGTAAGTCGCTGCAGCGCACCGCCAGAAAACATATTAAATAAACCCAATATGCCACTTTTATGTGTATTGAATAAATCCGCTAACCGGTGTGGATCAAGACCAGGTACTGGAATATGGGCGCCGATGCGGAAAATGATTATACCTATTAAAACGAACAATAAGCGCCGTTTTAGTTCCATTAGACCACCACCGCTTTTTAATATGTTAAACAACTTTGCCCCCTCCTGATTCAATCGCTTTACGCGCTCCAGCTGTTACTGACAAACCTTTCACAGTAACTGCTTTATCGAGTTTTCCAGAAAGGATAATTTTAGCTCTCTTAATACTGGCATTGATAACGTTAGCCTCCCGCAAAGCCTTTAGATCAATAATATCTGCATCAACTTTGTTCAATTCACGAAGACGAACCTCTGTAGTTCTAATACCGATTCTCGATTTAAACCCAAATTTCGGAATACGCCGTTGTAAGGGCATTTGACCACCTTCAAAACCTATTTTATGGCGAAAACCGGCTCGTGACTCCTGACCTTTATGACCGCGACCACAAGTTTTACCTTTCCCGCTACCAATACCACGGCCAACGCGTTTACCAGATCGTTTAGCTCCTGGCGCTGGTTTAAGAGTATTAAGCCGCATAATCAAATTTCCTCAACCTTCAATAAATAATTAACTTTAGTTATCATCCCTCGATTCTGCTCTGTATCTTCAACCTCGACTGTATGATGCAAACGCCTTAGCCCCAAGCCTGCAACGCAAGCCTTATGACTCTTTAATCTACCATGCAGACTGCGCACCAAAGTCAATCTAAGACGTTTTTTATTACTCATTAGTGACCTCCGTTTCTCCAATGATATCTTTAATTTCCTTACTGCATTTCTCTGCAACGTTCTGTGGAGTTGCCATATTTAATAAACCTTTTACTGTAGCTTGTACGACATTAACTGGATTTCTTGAACCGATACACTTCGCTAAAATATCATGAATTCCCATAACTTCACATACAGCACGCATTCCCCCGCCAGCTATTAAACCGGTACCTTCCGATGCAGGTATCATAACAACTTTGGTAGCCCCATGCCGTCCTATTATAGGATGCTGTATAGTATGCCCTTTAAGCCCTACTCTACGCATATTACGCCTTCCATTCTCCATCGCTTTTTGAATAGCTACGGTTACCTCACGAGCTTTGCCCTGACCTACGCCGATTTTACCGTCACCATCACCGACCACTACTAAAGCTGAAAAACCAAAAACACGACCACCTTTAACAACTTTAGCAGTGCGTCTTACATTAACCAATTTTTCCTGTAAAGCATCGGTTGTTGTCTGTACATCTAAATTATCTTTTTCATTCATCTGTTTTTTTTCAATCATTGGTTGTTTCCAATCAGAACTTTAAACCAGCCGTTCGAGCTGCTTCCGCGAACGCCTTGACTCGACCATGAAACTTATATCCTGAACGATCAAATGCTACCTCAGTAATACCAATTTTAGCAGCCATCTCAGCGATACTCTTACCAACTTGAGTCGCTGCCGAAATATTACCACCGTATTTAACTTTACTCTTGACCTCCTTATTCACTGTAGAAGTGACACCAAGAACTTTACCGGTAACGTCGATCAATTGTGCATATATATGCTGAGGCGTGCGATGCACACATAAACGTACTTTCCCTAGCTGCTTTATTTTAGCACGGGATTTGATTGCACGACGCAATTTTGCTTGTCTTTTATCCATTATTTTTTCTTACCTACTTTTCGCACTACCTCTTCATCACTATAACACACACCCTTTCCTTTATAAGGTTCAGGAGGGCGAAAAGCTCGAATCTCTGCAGCCACTTGCCCGACCAACTGTTTGTCTACACCTTTTATCATGATTTCAGTCTGGCTAGGTGTTTCAATAGTAATTGCCTCGGGAACTTTATAATTTATTGGATGCGAAAATCCTAACGATAACATTAGTTTTTTGCCCTGAACCTGGGCACGATATCCTACTCCTACTAAAACTAATTTCTTCTCAAATCCTTGACTCAAACCGATCACCATATTATTAATCAGGGAACGAGCAGTTCCTGCAAAAGTATCCGCATTCTCAATACTTTCAACAGGTGAAATTTGAAGCAGATTTTTTTTCTTAGTAATTTCCACTGCATCATGAATAGGTTGAGTTAAAGTAGCCTTATTACTTTTTATAGTAATTATCTTATTCTCTATATTAACTTCGAGACCAGAAGGAATAACAATAGGATTTTTCGCTATCTTAGACATTAATAGCTCCTAATTCACAAAACATAATATTTCACCACCCAGACCCAAAGTACGAGCTTTACGATCACTCATTACACCCTTTGGAGTCGAAACAACTGCTATTCCCAAACCATTCAACACTTGGGGCAATTTATCTTTACTTTTATATACCCGTAAACTAGGGCGACTAACTCTTTCGATAGTCTCTATTACCGGCTTATTCTGATAATATTTCAACAATAGAGTTAACACACTTTTTTTATCAACTTGTTCAGTTTTATAACTCAAAATATAACCTTCATCTTTTAACACACTTGCAATAGCAATTTTTATTTTCGCAGCAGGCATTTGCACTTGCTTTTTAGCCACAGCGTGTGCATTTCTGACTCGTGTCAACATATCAGCTATTGGATCTTGCAAACTCATATAAACTCTCCTACCAACTCGCTTTCTTTGCACCTGGTACATACCCAAACATAAGTACCTTACGCAAACACAATCGGCATAAATTAAATTTTCGATATACACCTCGTGGCCGACCGCATATAGTACACCGGTTTCGACCTCGACACTGGCTTTCATCACGCGGTCGTTTATTTAGTTTCAGTACCGCCAGCATTCTTTCATCATAATCAATCGTCTGATCACTTATAATTTCTTTCAATGCTTCTCTAGCTACTCGTTGATTTTCAGAAAGTCTTCTTCGAACTTTCTCACGAGCGATCATACGTTTTGTCGCCATTTATCTATCTCAACCTCGCAATGGAAAATTAAAAGCAGAGAGCAGAGCTCTTGCTTCATCATCTGTTTTAGCACTAGTGGTAATTGTAATGTTTAACCCACGAATTTTATCAATTTTATCGTAATCAATTTCTGGAAACACAATTTGTTCAGACAATCCTAAACTATAATTACCACGACCATCGAAAGCTTCCGCACTAAAACCGCGAAAATCACGAACTCGCGGAATTGCAATCGAAATCAATCGATCTAAAAATTCGTACATACGTTCTCGACGCAAGGTCACCTTGCAACCAATCGGCCAACCAGCACGAATTTTAAAACCAGCAATAGACTTTCTTGCTACTGTTGGCACCGCCTTTTGACCAGCAATAGTAGTCAAATCTCCAATTGCGCTGTTTAAAAACTTTTTATCTGTTGCGGCTTCCCCAACTCCAATATTTAAGGTTATCTTACAAATATGCGGCACTTGCATAACACTCTTGTACCCAAACTGTTTCATCAGGGTTGGAACCACAGTGTTTTGATAAAATTTTCTTAATCTTGCCATTTTTTATAAATTTATGTAAAATTTAAGTCATACTAGCTGTTTGCTCACTTTGCTGAGTAAGTTTTGGTTCGGGAAAAGGAAAACACCATGTCGATTCTCCTCGTTTAATTATCAGTTGATCATTATCACCAGTCCAAGTAGTAAAACTATACGGTTCACCCTGTTTTTGTATAACTTCAACCTTAAAATTAGCACCATCTTCATCTTTAGCCTCCATAAACTTCATCTCTTTAAAATCAGAATCATCACCTTTCGGATGAATAGTCAAAGCATTATCTTCGAATTGATGTTCATAATCAGATTGTGTATCATCATACGTAATACCTCCGTTTTCACGAATTTTTATTATTTTGTTGCACATTATGCGCTTTATCATGTTAACCACTGTGAGTAATTCAAGGTCGCCCATGGAAACCAAGAACGAATCGTTTTCGGGAGTTATAATTTTCACTAAATCTAAATCATCTAAATCTTTTTCACCTCTATAAGTAAACCCCCGTAAAGTAAACTCCTGTTCTCCACCTTTAATCTTCTTAAAGTCCATCTTTATAACATTAGAATCATTACCCTTTTCCGGCCAAATAGTCAAAACTTTATTTTCGAATTTATGTGTATAACCAAAATCATCTTTATAACGAAACACAATATCTCCTTTTTCATCGATGACTAATAACTCTGTTTCTTTTGACGTACCCTCAAAACGCATACTCATAATTTATTACTCTCTTTTACATTTATAAAAATAATATTCAAAATATTATCACCAAACCTAAATCCGTAGTTCCCAAATCCTGCAAAACCATATCACCGTCATTCCGTAAAACCATATCACCGTCATCCCGCGGCTTGACCGCGGGATCCATGGCATAGGAACAGGCATGCCTGTTCCCTACAATAAATCCCCTGGATCCTCACTTTCGCGCATAGGTGTCAACTTAAGCTTTATCTTGTACAGGTTTGCAGATCCAGCCGCCACAGCTGTAATAAACATCCTTGTTACTGGATTCTGGCCAATCCATGGCCAGAATGACGGAATTAAATCCTCAAGTTGACTCCTATGCGCTTTCGCGAGGATGACGTTCCTAGGGATTCCCATGCCCCGGACGACGTTTCCACAAATTCTTAAAAGCATCATTATCAAATCTAAACCTCGACTAACTCGTCATTATATTTAAAATAACGCACTTTTTTTCCACTCTCTAAAGTTTTAAATCCAACTTTACTATATTTCTTAGCGTCTTTGCCCTTCTGTGGCGGTAATGCTAAAGCTACGTTTGAAATATGTACCGGAGCCTCTTTTTCGACGATGCCGCCGGGTTTCTGAGCTTGAGGATTAGGCTTCTCATGTTTCTTCACTAAATTAACCCCTTCGATTATCACTCTATTACTATCTCTCAAAACTCGCAAAACTTTACCCTTAACCCCTTTGCTTTTTCCGGTTAACACTATAACTTTATCACCTTTTTTTATTCTGCATGCCATCACAAAACCTCAAGCGCTAGCGAAACAATTTTCATAAAATTGCTACGCAATTCACGGGTAACAGGACCAAAGATACGAGTTCCGACCGGCTGCATCTGGTTAGTTAACAAAACTACAGCATTATTATCAAAGCGTATTAAGGAACCATCCGTACGACGCACTCCTTTTTTAGTTCGCACTACTAAAGCATCCAAAAGTTCGCCCTTTTTCACTTTGCCTTGAGGTATAGCGTCCTTCACAGTGACTTTAATTACATCACCAATATTAGCATAACGACGCCGTGAGCCGCCTAACACTTTAACACACATAACTTTACGTGCCCCACTATTATCTGCAACCTCTAATACTGAATGGTCCTGAATCATACATTTTTACCTTGTCGAACAACTTTTGCTAGTCGCCAACTCTTGGTTTTTGAAATCGGCCTTGACTCAGCAATTATTACCGTGTCACCAATTTGGCAAACGTTATCCTCATCATGAGCATGAACTTTAGTAGATCGAGTAATGTATTTGCCATACAAAGGATGTTTCACCTTTCGATCTACCTTAACCACAATAGTTTTATCCATCTTATTGCTTATAACCTCACCCTGTAATGTTCGTTTAACTTTAGCCTTCTCATTCATGACTTTCTCTAGCTTTTTCGTTTAGTATAGTCTTAATACGCGCAATATTACATTGTACAACTTTGAAGCTATGCGGACGAGGAGCCTCTCCTAAGCTCTTTTGCATACGTAAATTAAATCGCTCTTTTAACAGCGCATGTAATTCCTTTTGGAGTTCTTCAGTACTTTTCGCCTTCAATTCACTATACTTCATTATACCATTTTCCTTGAAACAAAAGTTGTATTAATAGGCAATTTAGCAGAAGCTAATGTAAAAGCTTCTCTTGCCAATGCCTCTGATATTCCCTCTATCTCGAACAGAATTCGACCTGGTTGCACCAATGCAACCCAATATTCAACACTACCCTTTCCTTTGCCCTGGCGTACTTCCAAAGGCTTTTTAGTTATCGGCTTATCGGGGAAAATTCTAATCCACAATTTGCCACCACGTTTAACATGTCTACTAATAGCACGTCTTGCTGCCTCGATTTGTCGCGCGGTAATTCTTCCAGAAGCTACTGCCCGCAAACCAAATTCACCGAAGTTGACTTTCCCGCCACGAATTGCTTGACCTCGATTACGCCCTTTAAACTGCTTTCGATATTTACTCTGTTTTGGCTGCAACATAACTGTATTCTCTACTTCGCTTTATTTGATTTGGAACTAGCGGTTTTTTCTTTCTCTTGAACAAACTTTTCACCACGGAAAACCCAAACTTTAACTCCGATAATTCCATATGTAGTTTTTGCCTCTGCTAGTCCATAATCAATATCAGCACGTAATGTATGCAATGGTATACGTCCTTCGTGGTACCATTCGCTACGTGCGATCTCAGTTCCTCCAAGTCGACCACTGACAGCTACTTTCACTCCAAGCGCACCAGCACGCATAGCATTTTGCACTGCTCTTTTAATGGCCTTTCTAAACATTATTCGACGTACCAGTTGCTGAGCTATATTCTCTGCTACTAATTTAGCATTCAAATCAGGCTTTCTTACTTCCTCAATATTAAGATGCACTGGAATTCCCATCATTAAACTTAGCTCTTTACGTAATACATCAATATCACCACCCTTCTTCCCGATAATCACACCCGGACGAGCAGCATATATAGTAATCTTTGCGTTCTTTGCTGGCCTCTCTATTTTTATTCGGCTTATTGCAGCATTAGAAAGCTTTTTCTCTAAATAAGATCTTACTTTTAGATCAGTATTTAAGTAATTTCCATAATCTTTTGAACCGGTATACCAAATAGAATCTTCTTCACGAACAACTCCTAACCGAATTCCAACTGGATTGACCTTTTGCCCCATATTTAACCTCTTTAACTATCCGATACCACAACGGTGATATGGCAAGTTCTTTTAAAAATACGATTCGCACGCCCTTTCGCTCGAGCCCGCCAACGTTTATAAGTTGCCCCCTCATCTACAAAGGCTTCAGATACTTTCAACTCATCAATATCCGCACCCTCATTGTGCTCTGCATTACTAATAGCAGATTCTAATACTTTCTTTATTAATTTAGCCGCTTTTTTGCTACTAAAAGTTAACACATCAAGCGCTTTGTCAACTGGTAAACCCCGTACTTGATCAATTACTAATCTTGCTTTTTGAGCCGAAATTCTGGCGTGTTTATGCCGCGCTTTCACTTCCATTACTTCTCCTCTTTCTTGGCCTTTCGGTCACCAGAATGAGCACGGAAAGTACGTGTCAACGCAAATTCTCCTAATTTATGACCAACCATATTCTCGGTAATAAAAATCGGCACATGATTTCTACCATTATGTACTGCTATAGTCAAACCTACCATTTCTGGAATAATCATAGAACGACGTGACCAAGTTTTAATTGGCTTCTTACTGCCAGAAGCAACGGCCGCTTCCACCTTTTTTAATAGGTGATGATCAACAAATGGACCTTTTTTTACTGAACGTGGCACTTTTTATTCCTCACTTTTCTCGACGATCACGAATGATCATTTTACTAATTGGTCTACGACGAGTCCGATATCCCTTAGCAGGAACACCTTTGGGACTAACTGGATGTCGACCCCCAGAAGTTTTCCCTTCTCCCCCACCATGAGGATGATCTACCGGATTCATCGCTACTCCGCGTACCGTTGGACGTCTACCAAGCCTACGTGTGGCACCAGCCTTACCTAAGGAGCGTAAATTATGTTCTGGATTAGACACTTCCCCAATACATGCTCGACAAGTCTCTAGCACCTTACGTACTTCTCCAGAACGTAACCGTAAAGTAGCATAACCACCCTCACGAGCTACTAACTGAATAGCTGATCCGGCACTGCGACCTAATTGTGCACCTTTACTCGGTTTCAATTCGACACAATTGATCGTAGTTCCTACCGGAATATTGCGCAATGGTAAACAATTACCGATTTTTATAGGAGCATTCTCTCCTGAAACAACTTCTGCACCTTCTTTTAAACCTCGAGGAGCTATTATGTAACGACGCTCACCATCACTATATAAAACTAATGCTATATGAGCACTGCGATTAGGATCGTATTCCAATCTCTCAACATAACCTACAATGTCATCTTTATTACGCCTGAAATCGATAATACGATATTGTTTCTTATGTCCGCCACCATGATGCCTTACCGTAATCCGCCCTCTATTATTACGACCCCCCTTACGCTTTCTTACTGTTACCAAAGGTTTATAAGGGTCACCTTTATATAATTTTGGCTCAACCACTTTTATTACAAAGCGACTGCCTGGTGAAGTTGGTTTGGTTTTTACAACTGCCATTACTATCTTCCTCTAGCCCTTAGCACCAAAATCGATGCTGTGTTCTTCTTGTAAGGTAACATAAGCTTTTTTCCAACCTCTGCGTCGTCCTTCAATCTGTCCGAATTTTTTGACTTTACTCTTAACATTAGAAATTCTCACCTTAGTGACACTCACATTAAATAACAACTCCACTGCTTTCTTAACTTCCGATTTGGTAGCATTCGCCATTACTTCAAAAACGTATTGTCTATCTGCTCCTATCCTAGTAGATTTTTCGGAAACTACGGTACCAAGCAAAATTTGTAATAATCTCTCCTCGCCGTTCATCCTAGTACCTCCTCAAGTCGCTTAATTGCAGGAAGTGTAACTAATACCTTGGCAAATTTAATCAAAGTAACTGGATCAACACCGGGAATATCTACAACATCCACTCCAGGTAAATTACGCGCAGCCAAATAGAGATTTTTATCTACTGCATCGTTAATAATTAACAGTTCATTAAGTCCCATATCAGTTAATTTTTTTAGCAATTCCTGAGTCTTGGGACTAGTTACCGAAAAACTTTCCACAACAATTAATCGTTCTTGCCTAATTAGCTCTGAAAAAATTGATCGCAATGCAGCACAGTACATTTTTTTATTTAATTTCTGTGCATAGCTTTTAGGCTTAGCGGCAAAAGTTACTCCACCAGAACGCCATATTGGACTGCGAATTGTGCCTGCCCGAGCTCGACCAGTACCTTTCTGGCGCCATGGTTTAGTCCCGCCACCTCTTACTTCAGAGCGACTCTTTTGAGCTCTAGACCCACTGCGTCCTGCTGCCAAATAAGCAGTTACTACTTGATGCACTAACGGCTCATTAAACTTACAGCTAAACACAGCATCGGAGAGCGAAATAGTCGCACCTTTAGCCTCAGTACCTTCTTCAGGAATGGTCAAATTAAGCTCCACCGCTGTCTCCTTTTGCCTTTACTGCAGGCTTAACTATTACACTGGCTCCACGCGCTCCTGGGACCGCACCTTTAACAAATAGTAAATCATGCTCTTTATCGATGCGCACAATTTCTTGGCTCTGTATCGTACAACACTTATCACCCATATGACCTGCCATTTTTTTGCCTTTAAATACACGGCCTGGATCTTGGCATTGACCAATTGATCCTGGAGCACGATGTGATAAAGAATTACCATGTGTTGCATCTTGAGTACTAAAATTATGTCGCTTAACTACACCGGCAAAACCCTTTCCTTTACTAAATGAGGTCACATCTACTTTACTTCCTATGGTAAAAATATCGACACCAAACTCACTACCAACTACAATATCAGCACCTTCATCATCAGCAAGTCGAAATTCCCAAAGCCCGCGACCCGCAGTCACATTTGCCTTAGCAAATTGACCAATTAATGGCTTATTAAGTAAAGATGTGCGTTTACTACCTGCAGTTACTTGCAATGCTCGATAACCATCTTTTTCAGGGGTTTTAACTAGCACTACTCGATTAGGCACTGCATTTAGAACTGTCACTGGAATTGACTTACCGTCATCAGTAAAAATTCTTGTCATACCACATTTTTGAGCAACTAAGCCAATACTCATATTAACCTCTAGTCCACACTAATCTGTACATCCACTCCGGCCGCAAGATCGAGTCGCATCAAAGCATCAACGGTTTTATCCGTGGGCTGCAGAATATCCATCAACCTTTTGTGAGTGCGAATTTCATATTGATCACGAGCATCCTTATCCACATGCGGAGAAGTCAACACTGTGAAACGTTCTTTACGTGTAGGTAAAGGAATAGGTCCACGAATAACGGCACCGGTCCGTTTTGCAGTGGAAACTATTTCGTGTGTAGCCTGATCAATCAAATTATGATCAAAGGCTTTCAAACGAATACGTATTCTCTGATTTTTTCTTACAGCAGCCATAGTAATTTCTCAAAGTATACTAGATTCCCCCAGTTGCGGAAATCACATTAAACTATTTTTTACTAATAATACCCTGGGCAACACTTGCAGGAACTTCACTATATTTTTCAAACTCCATTGTATAAGTTGCACGTCCTTGACTCATGGAACGTAAATCTGTTGCATAACCAAACATTTCTGCCAAAGGCACTATGGCATCAATAATTTTACCTGTTGGACCTTCGTCCATACCAGAAATAATCCCGCGACGTCGATTCAAATCACCAACTACATCACCCATATACTCTTCAGGAGTTACTACCTCAACTTTCACAATCGGCTCAAGTAATACTGGATTGGCTCTGGTTGCACCTTCTTTAAACGCTTGCGAAGCAGCAATTTTGAAGGCCATTTCACTAGAATCAACTTCGTGGAAAGAACCATCGTAAAGAGTTACCTTAACATCTACCATTGGATAACCAGCTAAAACACCATTCCCCATCTGCTCCTGGACTCCTTTATTAACTGCCGGAATAAACTCTTTAGGAATGATTCCTCCCACAATGGCATTTTCAAATAAGTAACCTTCTCCGAGTGTCAACGGCTCAAGGCGTATCCAAACATGTCCATACTGACCGCGGCCACCAGACTGACGAATATATTTGCCTTCTTGTTCGACGCTTTTACCAATAGTTTCTCGATAGGCTACTTGTGGCTTACCAATATTTGCTTCGACACTAAATTCACGTAACATTCGATCGACAATGACGTCTAGATGTAATTCGCCCATTCCAGAAATAATAGTCTGCCCTGATTCTTCATCGCTACTAACTCTAAACGATGGATCTTCTTGGGCTAATTTGCCTAAAGCGATACTCATTTTTTCCTGATCGGCTTTAGTTTTCGGCTCAACTGCTACAGAAATCACCGGTTCAGGAAATTCCATACGCTCTAAAATAATATGACTATTTAAATCACACAGTGTATCACCTGTGGTAACACCCTTTAGTCCCACGGCAGCAGCAATATCGCCAGCACGCACTTCTTTAACTTCTTCACGATAATTAGAGTGCATCAATAAAATACGTCCGATACGTTCTTTTTTTCTCGTCATTGAGTTATATACTGAATCACCAGAATGTAACACTCCAGAATAGATACGAAAATACGTTAATGTCCCTACATAGGGATCGGTTGCAATCTTAAATGCTAAAGCTGCAAACGGCTCATCATCTGATGAGAGTCTAGAAGTTTCTACCCCAGCATCGTTAACACCTTCAACACTTGCA
>CAYFQQ010000230.1:0-4048 GCA_964345265.1 uncultured Coxiellaceae bacterium | reverse complement strand
TTGAACCGTTTCATAATTTTCATGTATCTTTTCTATTAATGATATTATCCCTTTTATATAAAAAAGTTCTCCTCCGCATATTCGCAGAATAGGAGTCTTAAACATAGAATCAAATTTTTTTAAGATCCCTATGGTCTTTTCAAAAAATTCCTTATTATCCCCATTATTGTCATTTACTGTTTTTATTTGTTTATTACTATTATCTTTTCCCCATTCAGGAGCTTCCTTACACAAACAATAATCACATTTATAATTACACAAATTAGGCGCAATTATAAAATCATTCATTAAAAACCTTAAATCTTCTTGTTTGTAACAAGAGAAAAAATTCATAGTAACTCACCTTACTTTCATCGTCAAATTAAAACTTTTCAAGTTCATCAAATATTATATATATTAACTCAAAGTATCTTTATAGAATCTCCTCTACAAATTTATCTACACCAATCTTCCCATCAATAAAATCTTTCAATTTTAATATTTTTTCATCCTTATGTGTCTCATAAAAATATGATATTGGAATCCTATGCTCATCTTCAAAAATGTTTCGATAATGTGCAATATGATAATTAACAGCAGATTTCAAATATTTAAAATTCTTCTTTTTTTTATAAAGTCGATATCCCAACTCTAGATCCTCACATCCCCACCTAGTACCAAAGTTTTCATCAAATAAGCCCGCGTCTTCAAGCCACTCCTTGGGGACACTAGTATTCCCACTCGTAAATGAAACCCAATCTGCTTTTGAATCATATTTAGTTAGCAATTTCTCAATGGCACTTTCAAAAAATGTGACCTTATTAGAACGGCTAAAACGTTCTTCAAAATTATTAAGAATATCACTTTCACTTAAACACATTTTACGCAAACCTTCAGATGGTTTTGAATTTTTCATATTTGAATAAAAAATACCTCTAGTAGGATCTTCAAAAAACTTTAAATATGTTAAAGTATTTATTCTACCATGGATTACTTTAAAAGCTTTTCTTTGTTCTTTTAAATGCTCTGATATAAAAGCAGGATGCAACACAACATCATCATCAACAAAAATTAAAATCTCATTTGTTGCCCTTTTTATTGCTGCATTTCTTGCGTTAGCCCTACCACTATTTTGGGTATTGATATAAATATAATTAAAAGGAAAAGACGAATTTTTAAAGAAGTCTTCTGTACCATCTGTTGATCCATCATTTGTAAAAATAACCTGAAAAGCATCTTTGTCGCACTTTTGACCAACAATAGAAGCTATTACTAGTTTTAGTCTTGGTAACTTATTATATGTTGGAATTATCAAACTAGCTTTCATTCGAATTATCTCTCTGAATAAATGAGTATCTATTTATTTGTAGTCTGCCACATTGAATCGTGATATGCAATCGACAGAAACACCATTATTGGAGCACCCTGACAGATAGTGGTATCAACCTCCCAAATTTACCCCGGCTTGGCCAGGCATTAAAATATCCAGATATAAACATGATAACCTATTCATCTGAGGCTCGTAGTCTAAGTGAACGAGTCTTTAGAATGCATCAAGAAAGATTGCCTTGAGCGCTAGCTAAGGCTGTTTAACCGATATGGATGAGGCAAAAAGTTAAGCAAACTATAAAGCCTATGGTGACTGCATTTGCTTAAAAAGCTTTAAACGTTCTTGTGTTTTTCTACCCGAGTATAAAGGTAAATCTGTAATTTCCTCAAATGTTATCTTATCAACTAAATAAAGATTCAATATATCTAGTGATGTGAAACATGAATGACAACATTCAATTCTGGGCTTTTTTTGTAAAAATAAATCGTACATTTTTTCGGCTTTAATATTTTTTAAAACAGTCTCCTTATCATCTTTCAATAAGTTTCCTAACTCAGTAGTCCACGAATTTGGACATGGTGTAAGCCTACCATTATCAAATACTTGAATCATTGTTCTTGGAATATTGCATCTTAAAGTCCTTTTACCACCAAGCAACTTCATGATCTCTTCAAAATAAGCTTTTGCAGGTATAACCTCTTTAAAATATTTATATCTTTCTACTATATTGCTAAATTTATCTATATCTTTATCATCTGGATAAAATCTTTTCCTTAACTCTCCTCTTACGGGTAAAGGGTATGCTTTGACTTTTCCTTCAAAAATCTTTAAATATTCAATAAATTCTATATAATCACCTGTATTCGCATCCGAAAGAATGCTTCCTATTTCAACATCAATACCTATGCTCACTGCCAAATTAAGGTTATTCAGTAAAACATTATGCATAATTTCATTTTTTACTCTATAACGATTTTGCTTATATGTATTACCGTCAAGAGAAATATGTAGTTGACAATTAGGTAAAACTTTAAGTTTTTCCAATCTATCTTTCGTCAAAAAATAACCATTTGTAATAATTTGTATTGTCTCAAAGTTATTCCACTTGCTCAAAAATTCTTCAATGTTTTTAACTAATAATATTTCCCCACCACTTATTCTCAAAATGGTTGCATCAAAAATTGAGTTAAACTTCTCTATCACAGAGTTTAAACGTAAACCCATAACTGAATGTTCACTATATAAAAATTTTTCATTGTAGTTGTCTTCAATAGCATTCGCCTTTGTTTCCCATTTAGGTGCTTCACTTGAAAGACAGTACTGACAAGAAAAATTACATTTGTCAGGCCTTACTACAAAATCATTAAAAATAAGTTTTATCTTTCCACTCTTTTTATCTTTCAATAAGCGCATTACAATTGTGTCTCCTTTATAAATTGCCTTTTCAATTACTTCTTATCTTTTACTTGCCAAACTCTTTCAATATAATGGCCTTGTTTTATGCTATTAGAATGTTTCACAATCGCTTGAATTTCTCTGTCCTTAATTTGACTTATGTAGATAGCCATAATTTTTGCTTTCTCATTTATAAAATCATCTATATTGATAAAATTTTCCCTTATATTATATGCCAATGATGCGAGAGATTTTTCAAACCAATCTCTGTTTAGGCCATATGGTAACTCTTCATATAAAAACAACTTTATATCATTTTGTTTCTCACTCCACCACTTAAAAATGAATTCTCTAGCAATTAAGTGATCTACATGTGCCCCACACCCCATAGGTATTAAAACAATATTTGGAGCAACTGTCTTAATCACTCTGCCAAATGATTTAAAAACACTTTCCCCAATATGGCTTTCATTAAAATCCTGAAATGAATAATTTAAAATGTCACTTAATTTTCCATAACCTCTTAACCCTGCTTCTGGCAAATCTTCCATGATTAAATTAACATTTAAATCTGACATTGCATATTTTTCTTCTTGTATAACCTGATCTTTTGGATTTTTATTATTGTCAATTGAATATTCCTGCCTAGAAAACACATCCCAGACTGTGATTTCAGATTTAAATTTTTTTAGAATATATCCACCCAGAGAAAAACATGCGTCATCAGGATGTGGAGACACTATCAAAATTTTTTCCTGCAATTTCAAATTCCTCCGTTATCTTTTTTATACATTGATATAACATATCCAAACGCTCTTCATCATTTATGCCCACTCTTGAAAAAGCTTCAATTGCAGCAAATCCCTTATATCCTGTACATTCTAAACTTGTTAAAATATCAATCCAATTAGCATCCCCCTTTCCCGGATCTACGAACTCAAAAATGGTTCCCCTCCTTTTTCTTAAATCTGTCAAATGCAACTTCTTAATTCTACTTCCCAAACAGTTAATCCAATGTTGAGGATAACTATTTAGTAAAGCATTACCTAAATCAAAACACACAGCTAAATTCGGCGAATTTATATAATCACAATACTCAACAAATTCTTTTGGACCTAATAAGAATTCATGCCAAACATTTTCAATACATAATACAACCCCCGACTCTTTAGCAATATTGGATAATTTAGCAACCTGCTCAACTGATCTTTTAAATGCATCATTATAATCAGTTTTTGAGCTTATTTTACCAGGAGATATAGAAACATTTGGTATTCTTAATTCTGATGCAATATAAATCATCTTTTCAATTATCGAAAATGCAAGTTTTCTTTCATTTAAATC
>CAYFQQ010000229.1:0-1992 GCA_964345265.1 uncultured Coxiellaceae bacterium | reverse complement strand
GACGCAAATTTAGTATGCTTTTTACATCCCTGTAGCCTGGATCCCGTCAATCCATGACGGGATGACAAAATTTAAATGCCAACGGAGTAGATTTAATTAACAAAATGAGAATTGCTGTTGCAACATTTCATTGTTAATCATATCCCAAGCTTTTTAAAGCTTTCTCATCCTCAGACCAACCACGTTTTACTTTAACCCATAGTTGCAGAAAAACTTTTTTATTTAGTAAGCTCTCTATATCAAGACGAGCTTTAGTGCCGATTTCTTTTAGTTTTCCACCTCTTTTACCAATTATAATGACTTTTTGGCCTTGGCGTTCCACATAAATTACCGCACGAATATTTACCATTTTTTCTTCTACTTCAAACTTTTCAATTTGAACAGTTAGTTCATGCGGTAGTTCTTGACCTAATAGTCTAGTTAGCTTTTCTCGAATAATCTCTGCCACCATAAATCGTTCGCTTTTGTCAGTTATTTGCTCTTCTGGGAAATAGAAGGGATTCACCGGTAATAATTCAGCAACTATTTGTTCAAGTTCGGAAATATTGACGCCTGTTTTGGCAGATAGAGGAATACTGGCATCAAAGTTGAATTTTTGATTTAGAGTTTTGATGTGTGGTAATAATTTATTTTTATCTGTAATTTTATCGACTTTATTAATTGCCAGTATTACTGGGCAGCTCGTCTTAATAATAATATTTTCTAAAATGAGCCCATCGTCTTTTTTCAAAATCAATCCCTCAACTACAAAAATGATTATATCTACATCCGCTAATGCACTCCGTATAGCACGCATCATATACTTATTAAGTTTATTTTTTTTACCAACGTGAAATCCTGGGGTATCCACATAGATAGCTTGAATATTTCTTTCGGTTTTTATGCCTAAAATTTTATGTCTAGTGGTCTGCGGTTTACCAGCGGTAATACTGACTTTTTGCCCTAGAATCTTGTTTAACAGGGATGATTTCCCAACATTAGGTCGTCCAATGATAGCCACGTATCCACAATGTGTTTCTTTAATTACATCGATCATAGTTTCATTTCAATTGTGTTAAAAATTGTTTTGCCGCATTCTGTTCCGCTTCCTGTTTACTAGTCCCCTGCCCTTTACTTACGATTTCTAATCCTTGCACGATACATTCTACATGAAATATTTGTTTATGCGCTTTTCCATGAGTAGCAACAATTTTATAGACCGGCAATGGTAATCCACGCGCTTGGACAAGTTCCTGTAATTCTGATTTTGGATCCTTTTGTCCGGTGATTGTTAGCCCTACTAATCGTGTACCGTACCACTCCAAAATTTTCCGTTGACAAATCTCCATGTTACTGTCCAAGTAAATTGCACCAATAATTGCCTCCATGGTATTAGCTAAAATGGAGATTCTGCGAAATCCACCGCTTTTCCTTTCACCAGCTCCTAAGTATAAGTAATCACCGACATCAAATTCTTTGGCCAGTGTTGCTAAAGTTTCCTTATTTATCAAATTAGAGCGTAACCTGCTTAATTCACCTTCTTTAAATTTAGGGTATTTACGAAATAATTCAGCAGCAATGACGAAATTAACCACTGAATCACCAAGAAATTCGAAACGCTCATTACTTACACCGCCACAACTTCTATGTCGTAAGGCAACATTGAGTAATTTTGGATTTGTAAATTTGTAGCCTAATTTTTTTTCTAACGAATCTGTCATCTTAGTGAATTCTTTTACCGATTCTATGCCACCGGATTTCATGCTTCACTGAATCCCAACTCATCCAAATTAAAAAAGCCTTACCAATTAAATTTTGTTCCGGCACGAATCCCCAATAACGACTATCATCACTAGCATCGCGATTATCTCCCATCATAAAGAAATAACCTTCAGGAACTACAGTATCTACGGTGCTGATGTCACCTCCTGGCTCTCTAATAAATATATAATGTTTAACTCCTAATAGATTCTCTAATTTTTTCTGTACAACAACTGGTACATTATCAGGTTC
>CAYFQQ010000228.1:0-2051 GCA_964345265.1 uncultured Coxiellaceae bacterium | reverse complement strand
GACCAATTTTAAGTGCTATTTCACGTCATACCCGCGAAGGCGGGTATCCAAAGAGCCCCAAATTAAATGGATTCTCGCATTCGCGAGAATGACAGCATCAAAATGAGAATTGCTGGCTAAATTTTAACGATATTCCAACTTAAAACAGATAAGACAACATAACTGTAAACGTATCTCGATAAGGTTTAATTTTAGTCTTTAAGCTAACCGTCGACGGACTAAAATTCTGCCGCCCGGGGTCTCTAATAGAAGTATCGTGACTAAACGAAGGATAAAATGTATAAGCATATTGTGCTCGTAATGACATACGATCATTAAGACCCATCTCCATACCTATTCCCGGCATATAACCTAATCGCCACTTATTAAATTCATTAGTAATCAGCATTCTACTTATCGACTTCTCTCCAGAATCTATCGCTTCGCTTTTCACATCAAACTTAGCATAATCTAAACCGAAAAGCACATAAATCATCATTCGTGGCCAAATTAAGTACCCTGTCCGCAGGTCACCACCAAAAGAATAAGGATTTTTTACTGTAGTCATCATATTTAAAATGTTACCATAAGTATCATGTATTAAATCATGAGATCCTTTTGCTTTAGAGCCAAAATAATTTGCAAATATTTCTCCGCCAAGATAATAAGGTGATTGAAATACTTTACCACAACCAGCAAACACATCAGCAGTAAGATTATATCCGCCAAGTCTAAAATCATGGCTACTCTTTTCAGGATATTCAGGATATTCGATAACATCTTCAAGAGCACTGTAAGAACTCTTTGCATTCGGCCAAATATGAACTGCTCCAGCACCGACACCAAAATAAGCACCATCAAAATTAGATTTTACTTGAACAACTGGTAGTGTACCTAAAGTCTCTGAATTAGAGTTAAATAAATAAGATAATCTTAAAGTAAGTAAATCGCTTTTAGGCCTAATTTTAGTTTTCAAATCTACCTGTACCGATACATCCGGATTAAACCACCATCCATCTATAAAAGAAGTGCTGTGATCAAATGAAGGGAAAAATGTATAAGTATATTGAGCACCTAATAATAAATGATCAGTAAGATTAGTTTCTACACCTATTCCTGGCATAAATCCTAATTGCCATTTATTAAACTTATTAATTACAGGTTTCCAAATTAATGATGCCGGCGTTGTATCTATAACTTCACTGTTTACATCAAATTTCGCATAATTCAAACCAAAAAGAACGTAAAACATCATTCGCGGCCAAACTAAGTACCCTGCACGTAAATTGCCACCAAATGAGTACGGACTCTTTACATCGGTTGTCATCCTTGGACCTGGACCAGGGGGAACTCCCCACGTTGCTGAAAAACTATGAGTTCCCTCCATCTTCGAATTAAAATAATTCGCAAATATTTCACCACCAAAATAATAAAGTGAATGAAACGTTCTGCCATATCCCGCAAAAACATCGGCATTCAAATTATATTCACCATGATTAAAATTGTGAGCAGTGCTTTTATTCCCAATAGGCAAATCAATCACGTACTCGCTATAGGAACTCTTTATATCTGGCCATGCATGAGCGGCACCAGCACCAATACCAAGATATGCACCATCAAAATACGACTCAGCAGAAAGTGGAGCAGCAAACCCACCAAGGTCGAAATATTGTTTAGTAGAAGTAGTAGCATTACCATTTGCTTGTGATGATGTAGCTATACTAATAGAGAAGACCATAGCTACACCAGCTAGTAAAATTTTAACATTATCCATAATAAACCTCCTTGTTTTAAATTTTAGTACTTTAAAATTTCTCCATCAACATCTTGTCAATCCATGAAAATAGCTCTATTATACCATAAAAGCTTATCTATTCAAACTTATTCTAGTTTTTACCAGCAATTCTAATTTTGACGCGTCATTCCTGCGAAGGCGGGAATCTAGCAGCAATTTTCATTTTGATGCTGTCATTCTCGCGAATGCGAGAATCCATTTAATTTGGGGCTCTTTGGATACCCGCCTTCGCGGGTATGACGTGAAATAGCACTTAAAATTGGTCAAAATTAGAATT
>CAYFQQ010000227.1:0-3668 GCA_964345265.1 uncultured Coxiellaceae bacterium | reverse complement strand
ACCAAACAAATATGATCTTTTTACATCCCTGTAGCCTGGATCCCGTCAATCCATGACGGGATGACAAAATTTAAATGCCAATGAAGTAGATTTAATTAACAAAATGAGAATTGCTGCTTCTTTCTAGAACATCTGAGAAATACTCACGACAGTTAAGTGCGAAAATTAAAAAAACCGGATCTACTATGGAACTTTATAAAATTATCTGTGAAGCTTCTCTTGATTCAATAGATATTGTAATAGTAACTCAATTAATAAACAAATTTGCTTATAAGAAATTTGAGGTTGTCAAACAAATATTTGCTTTAGCTCTAAATTCGGCATTGCCACTAATGTAACGATTGGTAGTTATATAAAAGCGGCGGGTACGTGTAATAACTTTGGTGAAGCTAAAAGAGCTCTTGATTTTGCTCTCGGCCTGCACCTTAACCGTGTTAAAACCTTTGGTGAAGCTAAAAGAGCATTTGAAATCGCTATTGAGCGTAAACTTGTCGATGATGTGATAATCAATAGTTATATAGAGGTATTATTAAAGGTAGGTGAATTTGAAGAAGCAGCTTTAATATTTCATCAAGCTTATCCAAACTTTACACAGAATCAAAACAATATTTTTAATTTACACGAATTTAATTTTAGTACCACATATCTTGCATGTCATGAAATTGCAAAATCAGATAATATATCTTTCACATTAATCGTTGGGAAAGGACTACATTCGAACAAGGAATCTGTTGTAAAAAATGCAGTTGAGCAATTTTGCAAAGATCATGATGTGATGATGATGACGGAAAATCCAGATAATATTGGGCAAGTTCATTGCCAATTACAAGACTTTTATAACCCAAATTTATCGAAGTTTGGCTTTTTTGCTCAATGCAATTTAGCAAAAAATGAAATGTCCCCTCACGACTCATATTCTTATATTCCAAATTCAACCTAAATCAACCCTTTCAATTTCTTTATCAAAACACTTACCACGATAATGAATATTTCGTAAACAAATTTTTTCTATCTGTTTTGGTAAACAAGGTTTAAATGTTAACTCGCCTTCGCCAATACGTAATCCACAAAAACCATTGATCATCAGTTGCAACAAACCACCGAGGCCGGTCATAAAAGATCTAACATTATTACACGGAGATTCAGATGCTGATAAAAAAGGCATAGCAAAATGTGGTAATAAATCGAGTAGAGCATTCCAAGCATGATCAGGTTTCTGTTGTTCACAATAAATAATACCGTCAATTGCCGAACTCATCATTATTTTATTCTTCGGATATTTGTTATGATAATATTCTACAATATTTCGCTTTTGTTGAACTGTCATCGGCATTTCGTAAGGGTAAATTAGTAACGCAGTATCGGCTTGCTTAATCATTTCGCCATTATAATTCTCGTGTTCGAGATATAAGTCCTGGTTAGAATCGTATGGCAAATATATTTTTCGAATAATATTCGTCCATTGACTTGGGACTTTTTCTTTTTGTAATGTAAGAATTTTACCAGCAATTTCTAATGTTTTTACTGCACTATAATTAGTGAAAGTATTGTTATTAACTATGCTGGAATATTCATCAACACAACACACTTGTCTAATTTCATATCTATCCTGTTGCTCATTATAATTTACTCTGCTCTGCCAATATTTAGCACATTCAATAATAATCTCGGCAGCTTTATTTAAGTAATTATCGTCTCCAGAAATCAAATAATATTGCCATTGTGTCAGTGCTATATCAGATACAATGTGAGGCTGTTTTGCAGTATAAACAAAACAAGTTTCATTCCCTGAAGCAGTGCTTTCCCAAGCAAAAAGTGCACCCCCGCACTGCTCAAAAATTGCATTCTGTTTCGCTGCATTCAAAGTTTGATAACGATACTGAAAAATGGGGTGAGCCAATTTTGGATTAAGTAAAGCTAAAGGAGGACCCATCCAAAGATCAGCATCCCAGAAAATAATTCCAGCCCATTGCTGACAACCTGTGATACCAGTAGGACTTAAACTATAGTTAATACCTTCACGTAACTGAGAGTAAAATTGATACAAAGTTGCATTAACTAATTTTTGTAATCCAGGCGCACCATGTATTTCGATACGATGCTTCCATAAATTTTCCCATTCTCGTTCATGAGCACTGCGTTCTTGAATTATATTTTGCGCAGCTTTATTTAACATATTTTTAGCTCGGTCTTTAAGATCATCACCATCTAAATAAGTATAAATTCCCACTAGTTTTGTTATTGTATAGCTATGACTAGGGTTAACTTGTAAATAGAGTTTTCTAGTTATCTCATGATCTGTCTGAACAAATTCTATTTTATGTTTTATATTCTGCGGAATAATTAATTTAGAGGCTTCAACTACTTGATGCGAATGTGAACCAACGTTAACAGATAATGTAATTATGTCACCGGTTTCTATTTGGCAATCACTTGTATTTTGCAAAAATGAAGCGTCGATTGTATCTTCAAAACTAACTTGTCCTGAAAAGTTTGGAGTTATTGTTGTAGAAATAATACCGAGATTACGGTTAGTATAAGAAAGATAAACTGTAGTTTCTATATCGGTAATTTTATTCGCGCTACTTAACCAGGTATCTCTAGTAATTACAGTTGCAGTTTTCATATCAACATACTGTTGATAATTTTTATGTTGCCCAATATCGCGCGCGAAAATTTTATTGCCGTCACAATAACGCAGCGTATTCCACTGCGGCAGTTCAGTTAGAGATTCTTGAACCAGACAAGTATTTTTTGCAGAGTGCTGTTTAACAAAATTTACAACACCAACATTTATCGGCTGTTCGCTATAAAGTCCATGGATAAGGCAACCACTTTTAGAAGAATTGTGTTGCGGAAACAACATACCTTCACCTTCTGGTGTGACTTGTTGTCCAATATAGCCATTGCCAATGAAAGCGTAAGGAAAATTCCCTTCGATACTATTAGAGATAAGCTTCCACGAATCTTCCTGATTCTCAAGTAACCATCGTTCAGTTAATGACATTTTGACTATTTTAGTCTATTCAAATTTTAAGTGCCATTTCAAATCGTACCCACCGAAAGCGAGTAACCAAAACGAAATACTAAGTTTAGGGTTTCACAGAAAATCTAAGCCAAACTTACAGATGAATACGATGCAGGTTTATTTTTTATTTTTATGATAAGCTTTGTAGCTCTAAAGCAACTTGATCATCCCTTTGATCTTCTTCTCTTCTTCGACTAAAAAACTTCATTTGCTCAACCATCAATGTCTTTTTATCACAATACCCAGCAATTGCTTCTTGAAATAACGCAGCATTATTCAGAACATCTTCTATTCCAAATCGGATAGCCTGATGATCTTTCTCAACCATTTCATTATAAACATGCACAATCATTATAGCGGTATCTCGATTTTCCCTGGTTTCCCACAAAACAGGAAAAACAAATTGAAGCTTGCTACATTTATCTGGAAACATTTCTATTGGTAATATCATTAATATTATTAATTCCAAATTTAACACATAACCTTAAGAATAACTTATACTTTCAAAAAATTTCTATATTTTTGGCGTTGTTGAATAAATAGCTTAATAACGATCGTCATTCCCGCGAAAGCGGGAATCTCATATCAATGGCAATTAATATGCAGGCATTCCAAGTTGATTCATTTTATTAATTGCAAA
>CAYFQQ010000226.1:0-4478 GCA_964345265.1 uncultured Coxiellaceae bacterium | reverse complement strand
GGCATTACGCGCATCAAGCAGATTAAAAATATGTGATGTTTTAAGCACCATCTCATAAGCTGGTAGAGGAAGATCATGCTCTAATAAACGCATGCATTCTTTTTCATAGAACGCAAAATGTTCAAATAAAACCGGGGTATTAGAGTACTCAAAAGTATATTTTGACATTTCTACTTCATTTTGCCTAAATACATCCCCATAGGTAATCTTTCCTAACGGACCATCTGTCCATACGATATCGAATACACTGTCTATTTCCTGTAAATGCATGGCAATACGTTCTAAGCCATAAGTGATTTCACCCATGACGGGTTTGCATTCTAAACCGCCAACTTGTTGAAAGTAAGTAAACTGAGTTATCTCCATACCATTCTGCCAAACCTCCCAACCAATTCCCCAGGCTCCTAAAGTAGGCGATTCCCAATCATCTTCTACAAATCTAATATCATCGGTTAAAGGATCAACCCCTAATTTTCGTAATGAATCCAGATATAAATCTTGAATATTATCCGGTGAAGGTTTGAGCACGACCTGAAACTGATAATAATATTGAACCCGATTTGGATTATTACCGTAACGCCCATCGCTCGGTCGTCGACAAGGTTGCGCAAAAGCGGCATTCCATGGTTCAGGGCCTATAGCATGTAAGAAAGAAGCTGGGTGAAAAGTAGCTGCACCAACTTCTATATCAATTGGTTGCACAATAATACAGCCTTGATCAGCCCAATATTGCTGAAGTTTGAAGATTACATCTTGAAATGTGCTACTTTTCGTAACCATAGATATTGAGAGTATATCGCGAGTTGTGTTAATTATTCAACCGCGGTCGATGCCCGCGAATATATCTGTAGGAGACAGGCATACCTGTTCCCAAAAACCTGTGTATTAGATGTGGATAATTCATATATAAATTTACCTGTGGATAAGTGCATTATTAATCCACAGAAAATACATTATTAATCCACAGAAAAAATATGTGTAACTGACAATAGCCACACAAAAATTTGAAAGATATACAAAAAAGCGACAATGTAATAATAATAAAAATACTATATAAATATATAATTTGACAGTGAATAACTATATTCATATGATATAATTCAATAACCACGAAAAAGAAAACACGAATATGAAAAGAACATATCAACCAAGCAAAATTAGACGCAAACATAATCATGGTTTCAGAGCTCGTATGGCAACAAAAGCAGGACGGGCAATTATTAATAAGCGACGTGCAAAAGGACGCAAGAAGCTTAGTGCTTAATGAAGTATATTTTTCCATCTTTTTTTCGCTTAAAAAACAAACAACAATTAAAAAAAATATTCCATGATGCCGAAAGACTATCAAGTAATTATTTCACTATGTTTTTTAAAGCCAATAATCTCGGTCACCCACGACTAGCAATTATCATTACCAAACGCTCAGTTCGTGATGCTGTGGATAGAAATCGACTTAGGAGGGTCATAAAAGAAAGTTTTCGTTTGCATCAACACATGATTTCTGGATATGATGTGCTTATTATTGCCTCAAAAGGTATTGATCAACTTACTAATAAGGGGTTAACTCAGTGTTTAGAAAAACAATGGCAACGATTACGCGGTTATCAAGAAAAATCTTAGTCTTGTTTTTACACATTTATCGCTATTTTATTAGCCCTCTTCTAGGGCCGTGCTGTCGTTTCTATCCCTCTTGTTCTAGTTATGCACAGCTCGCGGTAGAGCGTCATGGGGTATTGCGTGGGGGTTGGTTGGCTATACGACGTGTATTGCGTTGTCATCCTTTACATCGTGGCGGATTTGATCCAGTACCAGATGACAGAAAGAAGTGACATATTATGAATAATATTAGACGTCTCATTTTATATGCTTTACTTGGTGTTATCTGTTTCTCTCTTTGGAATGCTTGGCAGAGAGATTATGGAGCAAAACAAATACCAGAAAAACCAGCAGTCACACCTGAACAAGTAGTTCCTACTATTGTAAAACCTGCAATTACAGTATCTAAGGAAAAGGTAGCAAGCGGACGTATGATTCATGTTCTTACCGATGTATTAGACGTGGATATAGATACTCTGGGTGGGAATGTAATAAGCGCGAAATTGCTTAAATATCCATTAAGCCTAAAACAGCGCGATATTCCCATTGAGATTTTAAGTCATGAACCTGATCGATTATATGTTGCAGAAAGTGGCTTGATAGGCGTTCGTGACCATAAGTCGCTACAATATCGTTCAGCACAAAGGAAGTATTCATTACAGGCGCAACAAAAGAACTTGTCTGTTAAGCTCACGTGGCGTGATAGACGAGGTTTTTCAGTTACTAAAACATTTAAATTTGTAAGGGGTAGTTATGCCGTAGATATTAATTATCAAATAGCAAATAAAACCAGCAAGGATTGGTCGGGGCAGTTTTATAGTCAAATTAAACGCAGGAAACCTCCAAAACCTAAAGGCTTCCTTCGTTTGCGGACATACACCGGCGCAGCTATTTCTAGTCCAGAAAAGCCCTATGAAAAAATTCACTATAATAAGATGGATGTACGAGATTTAAGCCGAGACATAAAGGGTGGATGGGTGGCTATGCAACAGCGTTATTTTTTGAGTGCTTGGGTGCCGGACCAAACGAAAACCCATCATTATTACTCTCATGTTACCGATAAACAAGTCTATACCATCGGGATGACAAACGCTGTTAGCGTGGCTGCTGGGCAACAAACCGAGTTTGGTGCTAAATTGTATGTTGGTCCCGAAATTGAGGAGAATCTTGCTCCTTTGGCTAAAGGATTGGACTTGACTATTGATTACGGTTGGCTGTGGATCATCTCAGTAGCTGTTTTCTGGCTCATGAAACACGTCTATAGTTTCGTTGGTAATTGGGGTTGGTCTATTGTTATCGTCACTATTTTGATTAAGTTGATATTTTATAAATTTTCGGAAACTAGTTACAAATCAATGGCTAAAATGCGAGCTTTAGCTCCAAAAATGAAGGAAATAAGAGAGCGTTATGCAGACGATAAAGCAAAGATGAGCCAGGCCACCATGGAGCTGTATAAAAAAGAAAAAATCAATCCCTTAGGAGGGTGTTTGCCCCAATTAATTCAAATCCCGTTTCTAATTGCTTTTTATTACGTGTTAATCGAAGCGGTGCAATTGCGTCATGCGCCATTTGTTTTCTGGATACACGATTTATCAGCTAAAGACCCTTATTTTATACTACCAGTGCTTATGGGTATTTGTATGTTCCTTACTCAGAAGCTAACTCCAATGTCTCCAGATCCGACACAGGCGCGAATAATGATGTTTCTGCCGGTTGTGTTTACAGTATTATTTGCCTCGTTTCCCGCTGGATTGGTCTTGTATTGGTTAGTCAATTATTTGGTTTCTGGTTTACAGCAATGGCATATCATGCGCAAATATGAGCGCGAGAAAAAATGAGATGTAATTTATTATGCTAGCAATAATTGGCGGTACTGGACTGTATAATCTTTCACACTTAAAGGTTCTCAAAGAACAAGAAATAGCTACCCCTTTCGGTAAGCCATCGGCCCCATTGCTGTTTGGCGAATACAAGGGGCAGAAAGTGATTTTCTGAAGGATATTGTCAAATGCGATGTGGTTGGGATGACAAATATTCCTGAAGTTCGCATGTAAGGGCGGTTCGCGAACCGCCCCTACGGCAATAATAAACATTCAAACCGATGAACCAAAATAAAAACACAACAGATACTATAGCTGCACAAGCCACCCCATCTGGGCGAGGTGGGATTGGAATAATTAGAGTTTCTGGATCTAAAGTTAAGGAAATCGCAAAAAAAATTTTAGCAGCGGTTCCCAAACCTCATTACGCATGTTATACATCTTTTTTAAATAAGGACGGAACGGTAATAGACCAAGGAATCGCTTTATATTTTCCTGCACCAAATTCTTTTACCGGTGAGGATGTTTTAGAATTGCACGGCCATGGAGGTCCGGTGGTGATGAGCTGTTTATTACGCCGAGTTGTTGAATTAGGTGCTCGTTTGGCTAGACCGGGGGAGTTTTCTGAGCGAGCGTTCTTAAATGATAAAATAGATCTAGTTCAGGCAGAGAGTGTTGCAGATCTTATCAATGCATCATCTGAACAGGCGGCATGTTCTGCAATGCGTTCCATGCAAGGGAAGTTTTCAGAAAAAATTAATTCTTTAGTAGGGCAATTAATCGAGTTGCGTGCATATGTAGAAGCTGCACTAGACTTTCCTGAAGAGGAAATCGATTATATTTCGGAACAAAGAATCGCTCGACAACTTAAAAATATTTTACTTGAAATAACGCTTCTTCAAGCAAGCGCTAAGCGAGGGGTGCTGTTGCAACAAGGAGTAAGCGTTGTTATCGCCGGAAAACCTAATGTTGGAAAATCTAGTTTATTAAATTATCTTTGTAGGAAAGATTCAGCAATTGTTACTAATGTTCCTGGAACTACTCGTGATGTATTACGCGAGT
>CAYFQQ010000225.1:0-1984 GCA_964345265.1 uncultured Coxiellaceae bacterium | reverse complement strand
CACCGTATCTTTAAGAGCATCTTTAGAAATTAAAAAAATGTCATCCTCACGAAAGTGAGGATCCAGAAAAGCTTTGTAAATAATGGATACCCGCCTTCGCGGGTATGACGTGAAATAGCACTTAAAATTGGTCAAAATTAGAATTGCTGCAAAATAACACCGTATCTTTAAGAGCATCTTTAGAAATTAAAAAAATGTCATCCTCACGAAAGTGAGGATCCAGAAAAGCTTTGTAAATAATGGATTCCCGCGTTCGCGGGAATGACGGAAAAAAGCTTTTTAGCGTTACAAACTGAATTTCTAAAGATGCCTATAAGGTTTTCTTAATAATTATAAGCTATCCTTATCATTAATATAGATAAATATTAAGGTGGTTTATTGTGTTCAGATTAAAATCGACAATTGTAGATAATCCCGGTAGGGGAAATTGTGGCTATTATGCTTTCATTATTGGATTGATGCCATATTTGAAAGAAGAACTTGAAGGGAAAGCAAATTATGAACTACTGCAAAAATTATTTCCTAATGTTCCTCTATCAGAGGAAATGCGAAATTATATACAAGAGTTTGACTATACTTCAGCATATTCGCAGCATTTATTTGAGCTAATGATCACACTAAGAAGATTGCTTTTTATGATTAATGAAGCATCTATCATCGAAGCTATTCGAGCGAGAGACAATGAAACACAGCGAGAAGTTATGAAAGTTTTTATGCATTATTATAACCGATATATAGATGGACAAGAAAAGATCGAAGATTTTGCTATTTCTCCTGATGTTGATGTTAAAGATTTTTCTTTAAAGAGACATATACCAGGTCCTATCGACATAAAGTTTGCGTGTTCAGATGAAGAATTTAATGTATGGCAAAATACTGGCAAGGATGGCTGTATTCTTTTTAATTATCTTGTTACAGAGGCACGCTGGGAAGCGTTTAGGTTAGAAGTTGACAAAGATGACCATAAAACAGTTGATCACGTTACAATTGATCCGGGATTACCTGGCTATAATGACTTAGAGTATATGGCAGGTACACAAAAACCGAATGTAGAAAAGGCTCAAAAATTTTTGCAGCAAAACAGCTTATTTCGTTATTATATAACAACAGTTAAGCACTGGGCGCAAGAAATAGCGCAGTATTATAAGGGATCAACTGAGCGGGCTCCTTTAGAACGATTCGTAACACAAAGATTACAAGACTCACCATTAGCTAATCTTAACTTAATGCGATGCGGTGTTCTTTGTGATGTGATGGAAATATTTAATTATTATTACACAGGTAAGTCAAATCAGGTCGGTTTATTTGATAGTGCCGCGGGAAAAGATAAACAGCTATGTTCTGCTATAAGCAATTTAGCTCAAGAGATAAAAACGCAGGAATTTAAGAAGAAGGCGCCGTTTTCCGAATCGGAAATTCGGGCACTTATAATCGGTAATTTATTAAAACTTAATGTTTCCGATTCAAGTGACCGATTAGTTGATGATTGTCCAATGCAAAAACATCTTGCAGGAAAATTAACTCCGGGTACTTGGGCAACTGAACAAGATTTGCGTGACTTAGCAGAGCACTTGCAAGTAGATATTCATTTCATACCAGATGCTAATGCAGTAACAGCCAATGGTAGGCCAGTAGTTTATCTACAGAATATCATGAATATGCATTGGGTAACTGTTTTTCAAGGCAAGTTTAATTGTAAACTTGATATATGGGTAACTTCTAATGAAGCGATTCCGCAGTGGGTTATAGATAACCGAGATTCCAATAATATCTTGATAACATATCAAAGAAGTACAACGGATAGTAATAAAATAGCTGAGGCTTATATTTATGGTAAGGCATGTAACGGTGCGATTTTAGAACATTATAAAACTTGCTATTTTCCCCGTGGCTTGCCACGGGGTACATTTAAGGGAAAGTTTGAAAACCGAAGGTTTTCAAGTGTAAACTAACAGGCGCAATGGATGTAAAGAAAGGGTATCAT
>CAYFQQ010000224.1:0-1783 GCA_964345265.1 uncultured Coxiellaceae bacterium | reverse complement strand
TTGACCAATTTTAAGTGCTATTTCACGTCATACCCGCGAAGGCGGGTATCCAAAGAGCCCCAAATTAAATGGATTCTCGCATTCGCGAGAATGACAGCATCAAAATGAGAATTGCTGTTCTTTATAACAGTTTTTTGGATTTTGATGAATTTACGATCAATAATGCATGGATTTTATGATGATGTTGATGATTTTAAATATAAGTTGGGATAAATTTCAAAATGCCGCTTTAGTATAAGAAGCCAAATAACCATAAAGGAATTTTCTTAGCAATTCCAATTTCAATACCATCACATGCCAAATATGCGTTCTTTTCATCTTTAATTTGATTAAAATCCTTTTTCTTGCCGCCGATTTCAAAAATATAGTCTCCGTTTATTAAAAAGTCTCCGCTGATAGGTATTGTTACGTCATGAGCTTGTGATAACATACTAAGGAAAAAAGTTTCACGAATTGCCCCTTGGTTCTGTATTAGAGCGGTAAGTGCATAATATTGATTAGGATTATTTAAATAAATCTTTTCCGGTATTTCAAGTTTACGCAACTTATTACTACTTTTCATAACAGTGCGAATAACACCAGCATCCTCTAAATATTTAAAATAAGTCTTTAGAGTTCGCTCATCACCGATATCGAGTAAGTTTTTTAATTTTTGCCAATTTATGGAAAAAGGTACTGAACCAGAAATAAATGCTAATAGTTGCTTAATCTTTTTAATACTATTGCCAGTTAAAGATGGATAAACGGCAACTAGATCTGACTCAATAGTAGCATGCAAATTTTGCTCTAATGTCATAAAGTATATATTACGATCTTGTAGTTCATGGAAATATGGGTAATAACCGACTTCTAAATATTGATAAAATTTAGCTAAAATTTTACTATTTTTTTTCTTTAATTGCCCTAGAATACCAGAAACTAATTTTTCATGTTTATTAATGATTTCTTTTAATGTATAGCTATCTAAAGTGATATTTAGGTTTAATTCCAAATACTCGCGGAATGATAACCCCTGCATTGAATAAATCGCTGCTCTACGGCTTAAGTCGTGGCTAGCTTTATATATTTCCAGCGCTGAACTTCCTGAAGCAAGTATTTTTAAATTAGGAAATGTGTCGTAAATACTTTTTAGTTCTTTTGACCAATTGTTATATTTATGAATTTCATCAAACGCAATAAACTTACCACCTAAATTATCGTACTGCTCCGCAATTTCATATAAAGACATTCCTCTCATTAAAAAATGATCTGCTTGAATATACAAAATCTTATGACTTAATTTATCATTATGTACTTGAGCTAAAAGATATTGTATTAGAGTAGTCGTCTTGCCTATTCCCCGCTGTCCCAATAATATAGATAACCTGGTTTTAAAGTTAGTTGTTTTAATAAAATACCTTTTATACAGTTTAGCTTTTATGTCGAGAAAATGTCTACTTAGTAAATAAATATCGTTCAAAGTCATTAATATCTCCTGATTGTTTAGGATCGCATTACGATATTATCACATAATTATTCGTAATGCAATCCTAAAATTTTAAGGGACATACATAACATTTATCCTTTTGATGACCAAATAGCATTAGTGATAAAGTGAAGATAATATTTATGTGAAATTTACGATTGCGTCGTAAATTTTGCTGTAAATCTTACGACGGTTTGACTTTGGCGTTGTTGAATAAATAGCTTAATAACGATCGTCATTCCCGCGAAAGCGGGAATCTCATATCAATGGCAATTAATATGCAGGCATTCCAAGTTGATTCATTTTATTAATTGCAAA
>CAYFQQ010000223.1:0-9187 GCA_964345265.1 uncultured Coxiellaceae bacterium | reverse complement strand
TTTGCAATTAATAAAATGAATCAACTTGGAATGCCTGCATATTAATTGCCATTGATATGAGATTCCCGCTTTCGCGGGAATGACGATCGTTATTAAGCTATTTATTCAACAACGCCATTCCAATTCCTCGAAATTAGTAATTCGAGATATGGTTGTTTGAGTATTTATAAATTTTTCTTGAAAAGTTGCAGAAAAGGTAACAGCCTAATAGAATAAATTTAATTTTTATTCTTGGAGTTAATTCATGCCAAATTCACGAGATCTCGCTAATGCAATTCGTTTCTTGAGCATGGACGCAGTTCAAAAAGCAAATTCTGGCCATCCAGGTATGCCTATGGGTATGGCCGATATTGCAGAAGTGCTATGGCGCGATTTTTTGAAGCACAATCCTGCTAATCCTAACTGGATTAACCGCGACCGTTTTGTACTTTCTAACGGTCATGGCTCAATGTTACTGTATTCACTGTTACATTTAACGGGTTATGAAGTGAGTATTGAGGACATCAAGAATTTTCGTCAATTACATTCGATAACTCCCGGTCATCCTGAATACGATACGCCAGGAGTGGAAACTACTACTGGACCATTGGGGCAGGGTCTTGCGAACGCTGTTGGTATGGCTCTTGCAGAGAAGGTGTTAGTTACCAATTTCAATAAGCCAGATTATGATATCATCGATCATCACACTTACGTGTTTTGTGGTGACGGCTGCCTAATGGAGGGAATTTCTCATGAAGCAGCTTCATTAGCTGGACACCATTGCTTAGGGAAATTGATCGTATTTTGGGATGACAATGGTATTTCTATTGATGGTCATGTTGAAGGATGGTTCACTGATAATACTGCAGAACGCTTTGAAGCATATGGTTGGCATGTGATTAGTGATGTTGATGGCCATGATTCCGAAGCGGTTGCTGATGCTATTAAAGAAGCACGTTTTATTAATGATCGACCAAGCTTAATCTGCTGCAGAACACTAATTGCTTATGGTGCTCCAAATCTTGCTAATACTTGTGAAGCACATGGTGCGCCGTTAGGTGAACAGGAAGTAGCAGCAACTAGAGAAAGACTAAAATGGCCTCATAAAGCGTTTGAGATTCCTGATGACATTTATGCTGCGTGGAATGCGCGTCCTAAGGGCAAACAAGTTGAATCGCATTGGCAAGCAATGTTTGCTAACTATAAACGAAAGTATCCGCAACTTGCAGCAGAATTATTGCGCCGCATCAATGCTGAGTTACCCAATAACTGGCCAGATAAAGCTAACGCATATATAGTTGCGACTAATAATAAGAATGAAAATATTGCAACTAGAAAGGCATCGCAGAATTGTCTTAATGCATTTGGACCGGTATTACCCGAATTATTAGGTGGATCAGCCGATCTTACCGGTTCTAATTTAACTAATTGGTCAGGATCAAAAGATATAACATATAAAGATGCTAGCGGTAATTATTTGCATTATGGAGTTCGTGAATTCGCTATGTTTGCCATAATGAACGGGATTTCTTTGTATGGAGGTTTTATTCCTTATGGAGGAACTTTTTTGGTTTTCTCAGATTATGGGCGCAATGCAATCCGTATAATTACTATGATGAAAAAGCGAGTAATCTATGTTTTTAGCCATGATTCGATCGGTTTAGGGGAAGATGGCCCTACTCATCAACCAATAGAGCATCTTGCATCATTGCGTGCAATTCCTGGGTTATCCCTATGGCGGCCATGCGATTGTGTAGAAACAGCAGTTGCCTGGAAATGTGCGATAGAAAATGCTGAACGTCCGACTTGTCTGGTTTTGACTCGGCAGAAAGTGCCACAACAGTCTCGAGATGAGAAGCTATTAGCTAATATCGAACGTGGAGGTTATGTATTACTCGATTACAAAACAACTCCAGAAGCTATCATTATTGCAACTGGATCAGAAGTGAGCATTGCAGTTAACGCAGCCAAACAATTGGTTGAACAGGGCAAGAAGATCCGTGTCGTTTCTATGCCATCAACAGATGTATTTGATAAACAGGATAAGGCTTATCAAGAATCGGTATTGCCACAAAAAGTAAGTAAAAGAATCGCAGTTGAGGTCGGTAGTCCTGATACATGGTATAAGTATGTAGGGATAAATGGCAAGGTAATCGGTATAAACACTTTCGGTAAGTCAGCTCCAGCACAACAATTATTTGCAGAATTTGGTTTCACGGAGCAAAATGTTATGCGAACCGTTATTGATCTATTAAATAAATAAGGAGAAAAAAATGACTATCAAAATTGCAATTAATGGTTTTGGTAGAATCGGACGGCTTACAGCTCGTGCTCTGTTAGAAGGCTATAAAAATTACGGTATGGAACTCGTAGCAGTCAACGATTTAACTGATGTTAAAACCAATGCTCACTTATTACAGTATGATAGTGTGCATGGTAAATTTGCAAAGCAAGTCAGTGTTGAGAATGATAATATAGTTGTTGATGGCAAGGTTATTCATGCCTTAGCTGAGAAAGATCCTAGTAAATTACCTTGGAAGAATATGGGAATAGATGTTGTCTTTGAGTGTACTGGAATATTTCGGACCAAAGAAAAAGCATCTGCTCATTTGAATGCTGGGGCAAAGAAAGTAATTATTTCAGCACCGGCCGGTAAAGAAGTTGATGCGACAATAGTTTATGGCGTAAATCATAATACTCTTAAAGCATCTGACACAGTAATTTCCAACGCCTCCTGCACTACTAACTGTTTAGCACCGTTAGTCAAACCATTGCATGAAACAATCGGCATAGTAAATGGTTTAATGACAACTATCCATTCTTATACTAATGATCAGCGTTTGACAGATTTATGCCATCCTGATTTGCGTCGTGCGCGAGCGGCAACTCAGTCAATGATTCCCACTAAAACTGGTGCTGCAGAAGCAGTTGGTTTTGTATTGCCGGATTTGGCAGGTAAATTGACCGGCTTTGCAATTCGTGTTCCGACTATCAATGTATCTGTGGTGGATTTAACTTTCTTAGCGGCTCATGATACTAGTGTTGAAGAAATTAATTCTACGATAAAGAAATATTCGGATGGTGAATTAAAAGGCATATTAGGCTATAACGACGAACCATTGGTTTCGATTGATTTCAATCATGATCCGCGTTCATCTATTTTTGATGCTTCGTATACCAAAATAATTGATCGAACCATCAAAGTGTTGTCTTGGTATGATAACGAATGGGCATTTTCGTGCCGGATGTTAGATACAGCGTATGCATTTATGAATGTAAAATAAGATGCCGATTATGAAAAAAATGACTGATCTTGATTTAAAAGACAAACGGGTATTGATTCGTGAAGATTTAAACGTACCCATGGAAAGCGGCAAAATTACCAGCGATAAACGAATTCGTGCAGCTGTTCCGACAATCGAAAAGGCGATTAAAGCCAAAGCTAAAGTAATAGTAATGTCCCATTTAGGTCGCCCCGAGGAAGGTAAATTTACCGAACAGTATTCATTGGCTCCCGTTGCAGAAATGCTTTCAGAAATGTTAGGCAAAAAGGTGCCTTTGATAAAAGACTGGTTAAACGGGATAGATGTAGCAGAGGGTGAGGTGGTACTTTGTGAGAATGTACGTTTTAATAAAGGAGAAAATGCGGACGATGAGGAATTAGCAAAAAAGATGGCCGGATTGTGCAATATATTTGTTATGGATGCTTTTGCAACGGCGCATCGAGCTCAAGCTTCTACTCACGGAGTAGCAAAATTCGCACCAATTGCTTGTGCTGGTCCTTTGTTAATTAGGGAGTTAGATGCGTTGAGACGAATCATCCAAAATCCCGCGCATCCGTTATTAGCGATAGTTGCCGGTGCTAAGTTGTCGACTAAGTTAGCCGTATTAGAGAATCTATTGAGCAAGGTTGATCAATTAATTATTGGTGGGGGTATCGCTAATATTTTTATTGCTGCAAGTGGTTTTAAAGTCGGTCAATCTCTTTGTGAGCGGAATTTGTTATCTCAAGCTAAGAGCTTAATGAACCTTGCCAGAAAAAAGGGTACCGAAATTCCTCTTCCAGTTGATGTAGTAACGGCAAAACAGCTTTCTAGGGAAGCAAAAGCTGTAGTGAAACAATTAGATGTGATAGCTGATGATGATATGATTTTGGATATAGGGCCTAAGACCTGCGAAAAATTTACCGCGCTTATTAAACAAGCTCGCACTATACTTTGGAATGGACCAGTTGGTGTATTTGAATTTGATCAATTTGCAGAAGGCACTAAGACTATTGCGAAAGCTGTTGCAGGAAGTGACGCGTTTTGTGTTGCCGGTGGAGGAGATACGGTAGCTGCTATTGAAAAGTATCATGTTGACAAGCGAATTTCTTATATATCTACTGCGGGTGGAGCATTTTTGGAATTTATAGAAGGCAAAGAATTACCAGGTATTGCCATATTAGAGGAGAGAGTAAGCTAATGGATTCTTTAAGAAGAACTAAAATCGTTGCTACATTAGGGCCAGCATCAGATAGTGTTGATGTGCTAAAAAAAATGATATCCGCAGGAATTAATGTGGTACGTCTTAATTTTTCTCACGGTAGTTCTGAAGATCACGTAAAGCGTGCTAAACGGGTTCGTCAAGTAGCACAAGAAATGGGACAGATAGTTGGTGTTTTAGCAGATTTACAAGGTCCTAAAATTCGTATAGCCAAGTTCAAAAAAGGCAAGGTTTTTCTTAAAGAGGGTGATGAATTCATCTTAGATGCATCTTTGCCTGTTGGTGCAGGAAATCAATCCACAGTTGGTATAGATTATAAAGAATTACCAAGTGATGTTAAGGCCAATGATGTTTTATTACTTAATGATGGCCGCATAGTTTTAGTAGTTAAACAAGTGAACGGTTCGCGAATTATTTGCCAAGTTACTGTAGGTGGTGAGTTATCTGATAATAAGGGGATTAATCTTCAAGGAGGTGGATTGTCTACTCCAGCTTTAACTGATAAGGATAAACAGGACCTAAAGACTGCAGTAGCTATGAATATTGATTATGTGGCTGTCTCGTTTGTAAGAAGTGCGGTAGATATCAATGAAGCAAAGAAATTGATTGCAGCTATAGACGGTTATATTGGTGTAATTGCTAAGATTGAAAGAATTGAAGCTGTGGTTCCTGAGACACTTGATGAAATTATCAAAGTTTCTGACGGCATTATGGTGGCGCGCGGTGATTTAGCAGTTGAGATTGGTGATGAACAGGTGCCCGCGGTACAAAAGCGAATAATTCATCGCACAGTTGAATTAAACAAACCAGTAATAACTGCGACACAGATGTTAGAAACAATGATACACAGTGTAGTACCGACTAGGGCTGAAGTTTCCGATGTTGCAAATGCGGTATTAGATAATACTGATGCAGTGATGTTATCTGCTGAAAGTGCTATCGGTGATCATCCCGATTTAGTAGTTAGAACCATGTCAAAAATATGCTCAGCTACAGAACAGGATCCACTCACTAAAGTGTCTACTTACAGAGTAGAGAGTTTTTTTAAAAGAGTAGACGAAGCCATCTCAATGGCAACTATGTATACTGCTAATCATATGAATGTTAAAGCTATTATCGCTCTTACTGAATCGGGTGCAACTCCATTGTGGATGTCGCGAATTCGCTCCGACATTCCCGTTTTTGGTTTATCCAGACATTCGAATACACTTGGCAGAATGACGTTGTATCGTGATGTATATCCGCTTTATTTTGATGTTACTAAATTAAAGACTGACAGTATCCAAGATTCAACGATTACTGTATTAAAGCAACATAATTTAGTTAAAGATGGTGATTTAGTAATCATTACCAGAGGACCTAAAGAAGGGGTGCCAGGAGGCACCAATTCTATGACTATAGTAGAAGTGACTGGCTAAGAATCGTAAGATTAGTCATTCCGGAAAATTTGCATAGCAAATTTATCCGGAATCCAGAAGTTTTCGATTAATAGCCTAAATAACTTATAGATTCCCGCTTTCGCGGGAATGACTTACTTTTTTATACCGAACTGAGTTAAATTATTTTTGCAGCACAAATATCAGCAGCGAAATAACCCATAATAGCCAAATTAGATCTATCAGCTTAGGCATTTCTTTGCGTTTAATTAGCCAGTGAATAAAGGCAGCTAATAAACTTATTAAAATCGGAATTGCTATTAGTATGATTAATTTGCTAATGTATCTAAATACTGTATCTCTGGGTAAAAGGGCAGCTATTTCATTTACCAAGAAATTTTGTGCGTGACCTAAAGCATAAAGAATGCCAGCAAATTCTTTTATGAAAAGAACTGCAATAGCAGTCAAAATGACTATAAGTAAAAATTGTTTAAACATTTTGTTTTGTCCTTATTTAGATTTATTAATAATATCAAACTGCCACCTCAGCCTCAATGTGTGGGTGAGCTTGGTAATTCATGATTTCAAAATCGTCGTATTGATATTCGAAGATCGAATTCGGTTTGCGTTTAATAACTAATTTTGGCAGTGAATAAGGTTGCCGAGTCAGTTGTAAATCGACTTGTTGTAAATGATTTAAATAAATATGACAATCGCCACCTGACCAAATAAATTCATCGACTTTCAAATTACCTTGCTGTGCAACCATGTGAGTTAATAAAGAATAAGATGCGATATTAAATGGTACACCTAAGAATGCATCAGCAGATCGCTGAGTTAATTTACAAGATAATTTATTGTTAACAACATAAAATTGAAATAACAAATGGCATGGTTGTAAGGCCATTTTTTTCAATTCGCCAACATTCCAGCTGCTTACAATTAGTCTTCTAGAATTTGAATCGGTTTTTATTTGGTTAACCACATTACTTATTTGGTCAATAGTTTTGCCTTCGGTAGTTTGCCATGCGCGCCATTGTTTGCCATATATCGGTCCCAAATCACCTTTACTATCTGCCCATTCATTCCATATCGTAACCCCGTGATCATTTAGATATTTAATATTGGTATCACCATTTAACATCCATAATAATTCGTAAATTATACTTTTGGTGTGCAATTTTTTAGTGGTCAATAATGGAAAACCTTGATTCAAATCAAAACGCATTTCATAACTGAAAATGCTGATAGTACCGACTCCAGTGCGATCCTTTTTTTCTACGCCATTGGTTTTGATATGGTCAATAAAATTTAAATATTGTCGCATTTATATTACTTTTTATATCCGTTTAAATAGTAAGCCGAGCAGATAAAAATTATACCGATGATTATCATTGGTACAGATAATAATTGTCCCATAGTTAACCAACCAAATGCAATAAAACCTAATTGTTGATCGGGTTGACGAAAAAATTCTAATAGAAACCGAAATACACCGTAACCAATCAGAAATAAACTAGAAGCTGCTAAACGTGGTTTTGGTTTGGCTGTGTATAGCCAAAGTATTGCAAATAAAACTATGCCCTCAAAAAAACATTCATAAAGCTGCGATGGATGTCGTGGTAAATTATCTACATGTGGATAGATCATAGCCCAGGGAACGTTCGTTACTCGCCCCCATAGTTCAGCATTGATAAAGTTGCCAATTCGACCAGATGCTAAACCAAGCGGTGCAAGAGGCACAACAAAATCTGTTACGTCAAAGAAATTTTTTCTGGTTTTTTTTGCAAACAATAATAAACTTATTATTACTCCTAATAAGCCACCATGAAATGACATACCGCCATGCCAAGTTTTAAAGATAATTATTGGGTCTGCTATGAAGTTTGATAGATCGTAGAACAGCATGTAGCCTAACCGACCACCGACTACAACGCCGACTGCACAATAGAAAATTAAATCGGAAACTTGTTGTTTATTCCAGCCACTGCTCGGTTTACGTGCTCTTAATAATGCCAGACACCAAGCAATAGCAAAAGCTACTACATACATGATACCATACCAATAAATTTTAATTGGCCCTATTTTAAGTGCGACAGGATTAATACCAGGATGGACAAACATTGTAAAAACATTATAAAGAGTCTATGAAAGTTTTAGTAGTCAAAACATCTTCGATGGGTGATGTGATTCATACTTTGCCTGCACTTAGTGATGCAAGTAAATTTTATCCTGATATCAAATTCGATTGGGTAGTAGAGGAAAATTTTGCTGAAATTCCAGCTTGGCATAAACTAGTGGATAGAGTTATTCCGATTGCTCTACGAAGATGGCGTAAGTATCCGTTACGTATACTAAAGAATCGAGAACTATCAACTTTTTATAAAACACTCAAATCACAGCACTACGACTTTATTATTGATGCACAGGGATTGATAAAAAGTGCACTTATAGCTTATATTGCTAAAGGTATACGATGTGGCATGGATAAATATTCAGCTCGTGAATCATTAGCCGCATATTGTTATCAGCGAAAATTTTCCATATCTAAACAACAGCATGCAGTAACCAGAATTAGGCAACTATTTTCTAAAGTATTTAATTATGAAATGTCGAATGATTTCCCTGATTATGGAATTGATATATCTTCAGACAAAGAAAATTATCTAGTATTTATCCACGGCACTAGTCGTCCGGATAAATTGTGGCCTAAAGATAACTGGGTTGCCCTGGCAAAACTGGCTGCAGGTAAAGGTTATACAGTAAAAATTCCGTGGAATAATCCTGAAGAATATGACCGGGCCAAGTACATCGCAATTCAAAGCGACAACGTGCAAATATTAGCAAAGTCGAATTTGACTGAAATTGCCAATATTCTGAGTAAAGCAAAGAGTGTCATTTCTGTCGATACCGGTTTAAGTCATTTAGCCGCAGCTTTAGATGTTCCTACCATTTCTTTATATGGTCCAACCGATGCAAAATTAATAGGCACTTATGGTAAGTTGGTAAAGCATTTACAAACCAAAACACCTGGTATTGTTGATATTTCTGTTGCTAGTGTGTGGGAGGAATTTGTTACATAATTTTTTGAATTCGTTAACCGAGGATTATATTTGTGGAAATACCGAGGTTTATCGTAATGTTGTTGCCTGACAAAATTTAGCCTGTTTTTAAAAGTGTCGTTAATATTTGTTTAAGTTTTATTCAACATAACTTAAAACCCTGAGCCTAAGCTCAGGGATGAAGTTTTCCCTGAATCGTGCTGTAATGTGGTACGATGAAATTAAGGAAACAAAGTCATTGTGTGTATAAATGTGAGTATCATCTCATACTTGCTACAAAGTACC
>CAYFQQ010000222.1:0-3147 GCA_964345265.1 uncultured Coxiellaceae bacterium | reverse complement strand
TTTTGATGCTGTCATTCTCGCGAATGCGAGAATCCATTTAATTTGGTGCTCTTTGGATACCCGCCTTCGCGGGTATGACGTGAAATAGCACTTAAAATTGGTCAAAATTAGAATTGCTGATCATTGCTACTATGAATTTGTAAAAACTTTTTATTGTGATAAGATGTATTCTCATCCATGACTCGTTATATTTTCATTACCGGCGGCGTAGTTTCCTCACTTGGTAAAGGTGTTACTTCCGCATCACTAGGCGCTATTTTAGAAGCGTGCGGCCTTAATATCACTTTACTTAAACTCGATCCCTATATCAATGTCGATCCTGGAACTATGAGTCCATTTCAGCATGGCGAAGTATTTGTTACCGAAGATGGTGCTGAAACCGATTTGGATTTAGGTCACTATGAACGATTCGTACGTACCACAATGACTCAGCTCAATAATTTTACCTCAGGTAGAGTATACGCTAACGTAGTTAGTAAAGAACGTAGAGGCGATTATTTAGGAGCAACAGTTCAAGTTATCCCGCATATCACCGATGAAATTAAGAATAAGATCATCGAAGGAGCTGATGAGGCTGACATAGCGTTAGTTGAGATCGGTGGTACAGTCGGTGATATAGAATCATTGCCGTTTTTAGAGGCAGTTCGTCAGATGCGAATGGAATTGGGAATACGGCATACTCTATTTCTACATGTTACTCTAGTACCGTATATAGCAGCAGCAGGCGAAATAAAAACCAAACCTACTCAACATTCTGTTAAAGAATTACGCTCCATCGGTATTCAACCAGATATTCTGGTATGTCGCTCTCAAAACCCGATACCAGATTATACTCGCGTAAAAATCGCATTATTTACTAATGTTGAGGTACGTGGAGTAATATCGGTACCTGATTGCGAAAATATTTACGAAATCCCATTGCTGATGCAAACCGAGGGTGTAGCTGAACTCGTATCAGAAAAATTAAGTTTAGAAATACCATCACCAAATATGAGTGAATGGGAACAGGTAGCAATAGCAAAAAAGCATCCTGAATCCGAAATCACTATTGCCATGGTAGGTAAATATCTAGATTTATTTGACGCCTATAAATCTTTAAATGAAGCTTTAGCACACGCTGGAATTCAAACTCGAACCAAAGTTAATATCAAGTGTATTGACTCAGAAGATTTAGAGCGCAAGGGAGGTAAATTTTTAAAAGGAATAGACGCAATTTTAGTTCCAGGAGGATTTGGCAAACGCGGCATAGAAGGCAAAGTCATTGCAGCAAAATATGCTCGTGAAAACAACATCCCATACTTAGGCATATGTCTAGGAATGCAAACTGCCATAATTGAATTTGCAAGACATGTAGCTAACATGCGTGGTGCTAATAGTAGCGAATTCGATCCGGACACCAAATACCCTGTAGTTGCTCTGGTTACCGAATGGATGACTTTAAGCGGAAAACTAGAGAAACGCAGTGAAGAATCGGATATGGGCGGCACTATGCGCTTGGGTGGCCACGTGTGTAACTTAGTCAAAGGCACTTTAGCTCGAAAAATATATAATCAGGACAGTATCTTAGAACGCCATCGGCACCGCTATGAAATTAATGGCAATTTAATAGGAGAATTAGAAAAAGTAGGCTTAAAGGTAGCGGGTTGCTCAATCGATAATAAATTAGTAGAAATAATTGAATTGCCAAAACATCCTTGGTTTATCGGTTGCCAATTCCATCCTGAATTTACTTCTAATCCTCGAGACGGCCATCCTTTGTTCTCCAGCTTCATTGAAGCAGCAAAAAATAGGCGTGGAAAGTCTAAAAAATAACTCAATTACTTAATTGTCCAACCAACTCACTCAATTGTTTAATATCATGCTGCTTCAAATAATCTTTAAATTCCTGCAAGATTTTGGTGTAAGCATTCGGGTCGATTAAGTTTGCAGTGCCGACTTGTACAGCGCAAGCTCCGCATAGCATAAACTCAACAACATCGATACCAGTCATGATTCCACCGATGCCAATTATCGGAATTGAAATATGATCATGTACTTCCCAAACTGTTCTTAGCGCTAATGGTTTAATCGCCGGACCACTTAGTCCACCTACTATGTTACTTAATAAAGGTTTTCTAGTTTCCGCACTTACGGCCATACCAAGAAAAGTATTTACTAATGAAATTGCATCAGCGCCACCTACTTCAGCAGCTTTTGCGATAGTAACTATATCAGTCACATTAGGAGTTAATTTTGCAATCACCGGAAGATTAGTATGCTGTTTTACTGCAGATATTATTTTTTCTGTCACATGTGGATCTTGAGTTATCAATTTATATCTAGTTTGATTTTGCAGCATAACATTTGGGCATGAAAGATTTAATTCAAATGCGCTTGGAAAATTTTGCTCAGATAAAATTTGCACGCATTTTACGAATTCTTCTTGATCCTCTCCTGCAATACTAATAATTATTTTAGTTTTTAATAGTTTCAATCGAGCGTAATTTTTTTGCTTAAAAACTTTTGCACCATCATTTTCTAAACCGATAGAATTTAATAATCCTGATGCAGTTTCCACTATACGAGGTGGTGGATTACCTTGCCTTGCATTTAATGTCACAGTTTTAGTTATGATCGCACCGATTTCATTTAAGTTTAAAAAATCCTCAAATTCTTCACCATATCTGAAAGTTCCTGATGCAACCCAAATCGGATTTTTAAACAATACGCCACAGATTTTCGTTTTAAGATTCATAACAATGGTTCTGTTATTTTAGCATCGAACACGGGACCATCTTTGCAACAAAGCTTATATCCTTTCGACGTAGAGATCGCACAACCACGACACACACCAATACCACAAGCCATGTAAGATTCTAAAGATAATTGAGTTGGAATCGATCGTTTATTGATTTTAATTAATGCACTTAACATTGGAAGAGGACCCGCAGCATATATCACCACATTAGATAAATTTTTTAATTTGCTAATATGTTTTTTTAGTAACTGAGTAACATATCCTTTGTAACCCTGTGATCCGTCTTCTGTAGCAATGTGCACTTTTGTTCCTAAATCAATAAATTTCTCCTCGCATAAAATTTGCTGCTTACTATAGGCACCAATAAATACTGTTACTTGATTATTTTTATTAATTAAGGTTTGCGTTAA
>CAYFQQ010000221.1:0-2069 GCA_964345265.1 uncultured Coxiellaceae bacterium | reverse complement strand
AGGCGGACACACGCAAAATGAAGAAGTTAAAAAAAATGCCAAAGAACTTGCACGGGCATGAAGATTGAAAGCATATGCTCCAACGATTATACTAACTAATACAGCAAAACGAGGATTTGTGGCCGGCCATATTATCAAACAATCTATGACATGAGTCGTATATGGTTTTTTAAAACTTTCATCTATAGCGCGCGCTATATGAGATCAGATACGTTAATATAACAGTGTTAATTATTCCTATGGCTACCCTAAATATTATAGCCCTGCCAAAAATTTAGAATAATCTGTGTTGAAAATGATTGGTCAATATTTGATAACTTTTCGTGAAGGTTTGGAAGCCGCATTAATTATCTCTATAGTGTTAGCTTATCTCACTCGAACTGATAGAGCAAATCTGACTCGTTATGTATGGTATGGAGTTCTATCCGCCATCTTTGCAAGTGTAATTATCGGAGGCATAATTTGGTTTGTTTATGGAACTCTTTCTAGTACTGTTAAAGTACTTTTTGAAGGAATTGCAGCGTTGATCGCTGTTGTTGTATTATCGTTGATGATATTCTGGATGGCTATGAAAGGTAGAGAATTGAAATCTGAAGTGGAACAGCACGTAGAGGATATCTCTACTCGCGGTACTGCTTTGGGTTTAGTTTCTTTTGCATTCATTATCGTTTTTCGTGAGGGTATAGAAACTGTGCTATTCCTAACACCATTCCTGGTCACTGACATCATAGGAACTATTACTGGACTAACCTTGGGTTTGGTAACTTCTTTGGGTTTAGCATATGGAATATATGTTTTAGGCATGAAAATAAATGTCCGGCGATTCTTCTATTTCACTAGTATTCTTCTTGTATTTTTGGCTGGTGGACTGCTTGGCTATGGTGTGCATGAACTTATAGAATATTCTCAATTAATCGGTATGAATATAGGTTGGCTGGGAGATTATGCGTATGTTCTAAACATTCCAAGTGATAGCATACTTCATCATAAAGGGACAATAGGATCTGTTTTCGCTGTGATGTTTGGTTACACTGTTAAGGCTGAATGGTTAAGGTTCATTCTTCACTTTGTATATGTCGCCATAACGCTCCCATTAATAATTTGGATATATAGAAAACAGTCACATTAGAATGACCAATGATCACAATCTGCTAAGCGCGCGCTAAAAACAGTTTATCCATGTGATATTTCGGGACAGTATCCCATCGAGTATGCCATACTGGTAAATTGGTGCGCGAATCCCACTCCTCACATCCGTCTTACGTGTAATCATTTCTCTTAATCGCTAATTCTTAATTACAACTTAAGAAGTAAACTATTCATTGCGAAATGAAAATGGATAGTTCCCTAAAGATTGGTGCATTATCGGGACTTATTGCTGGATTTTTTGCAGGCATAACTACAGTTGTTTCTTTAATCGTTGTAAATAATTTTGGGCTTCCACATTTTATTCATTATATAACCTATTTTCCTAATCTAAACACATCTATTATTGAATTCATTCTTGCTGTAATATGGGGGGTGATTCTTGGTTTAATATATACTTACACTTACGAATTCATTCCAGGCGAAAAAGTTTGGAAAGGTATTGTTTTTGGTATGATTGGCTATTTGATTTTTAATATTCGTACTGCAATACTTTTGTTTTTTTATTATGCAGATCCTAGTTCTTTAATTTCGGCTATTGTTGTTGGATTTTTTTCATGGGTAGTCGTTGGTTTAGTTCTGGTAATTGTTGATAATAAATTGCATAAGCGATACTTGGTTGATAGGGAGAAACAAAAAATCAGAAAGTATGATTTGAAGGGTGGCATTTATCCTGGTGCGTTTGCTGGAATTGCTATGGGAATCTCGGTATTTATAGCCATGGCTACAATTTTTAATCCACAAGTATTTCAAAAATATGCAACAGACATCGGTTTCTTGACTGGACAATTAGGAACTCATATCTTCTTCAACTTGATGTTCGGCATCGTCTTTGGCATATTATATGTAATGTTTTATGAAAAAATTCCAGGCAGAGGAATTTTAAAAAGTTTCATCTTCATCATGATAATTCATTTGAATTC
>CAYFQQ010000220.1:0-6848 GCA_964345265.1 uncultured Coxiellaceae bacterium | reverse complement strand
AAAATGTATCCTTTACTCTCACTCTTCCTGATCAAACTATTGGACAATTGGAAATAACAACCCCAATTTCTGGTTCCGTCACCCCAACTTTTATCAACGGAGTATGGAATGCTTCAGGTAATGTAACGGAAGTAAATGCATTATTAAAAGAATTAACTTTCGTTCCCGCTCTAAATTACGACAAAAATTTCACATTTGTTGCACGTATCGATGATGGAGCCAATATTCCTATTAACAGGACCATTGAAGCAACAGGAATACCGGTAAACGACTGGCCGGAGTTGATACAAAATAAGTTAGTCATCACTCCAAGGGATGAAAAAAGAGGCCTGGTAATACTAACAAGCAACATGCTAAAAGCTACAGATGTTGATAATGAAAATTCCAAATTGAAATTTATTCTAAGTGAAATAGCTAATGGAAAAGTTGAGATAGAACCAACTCCAGGTAATTGGATAGTTGCAACGAATTTTTCTCAACAACTAATACCAGACAGTAACGTACGATTCTCTTTTAACAACGGAAGCAGATATGCACCATATTATCGCGTCAGTGTCTATGATGGTGAATTATACACAGATCCAGAAGCTGTCTCGGTAATATTCAACAACACACCCATTAGTATATCTTCTACAGGAATTAGTATACCTTCCATAGGATTTAGTACATCTTCTACAGGAATCGTTATAGTTGCGATCATAGGAGGGGTATGTGTAGTTTTATGTATAGCAGGTAGTGGTGTAGGGTACTGGTTATATCGAAAGAACAAGCACGAAGAATTCGAACAAGAACTCCATGATATTGAAAGTGAGGAATCTGAGAAATCAGGAGAAAAAGCAATCTCAAGAAAAAAGAAGAGCCGAGAAGATGTCCAGATCCCTAGTAAAGTAAAAATCTGCGAACGAGGAGATGGACTATTCGGTATGAGAAATGTACAACAGATTCCACTCAAAGATTTAAAATTAGGGAGTAAAATTGGTGATGGCGGTTTCGGTGAAGTTTATAAGGCAACATGGGAGAAGAGTGACGTAGCGGTGAAGATATTGAAAGAAGGCATAATGGACCTTCACGAACTTATAGGCCCCTTTTTAAAAGAAGCAGCAACATGGAGCAAGTTAAGCCATCCAAATATTGTCCGGTTTTTCGGTATTTGTTGGACGACTCCGTCACCGTATATTGTGATAGAGTACGTTAGCGGAGGCTCCCTAGCATCTCATTTGAAAAAAGGAGATTTATCGCTGATTCAACGTCTCGGGTTAGCTCGGGATACCGTCCGAGGATTAAGATACCTACATGAACATAGGCCCCCCGTGTGGCATCGAGATATCAAACCAGCTAATGTCTTAGTTGAAAAAGTATGGGATGGAGAACGATATTTATTGCAGGGTAAAGTAACAGATTTTGGAACAGCAAGGCAGAATATCATTGATCGCTTGGCCGAGGAAGATACACAGAAATTAACAGTAAGAGTTGGAACACCTCCTTATCAAGCACCTGAGATAATAGAAGGGGACCCTTATTCAGAGAAAGCCGACATATACAGCTTTGGGATATTCTTATGGGAAACGTATACACAAAAGCAGCCCTATGAGGATCAGCCCAAGTTATTTAAAAGTCCCTTTATATTTTTTAAAGCAGTGACTAAAAAAGGCATTCGACCGACGATTACTTCAGACGAAATGCCGGAAGATTACGCAGCATTAATTAGGCAATGTTGGACTCAAGATCCGAAGCAACGCCCAAATGCAGGAGAAGTTAAACGGCAATTGAAACACATTGTGAACGAACAAATGGTTCAAGAGTGTTCTGTGGAATACACAGCAATGTGATCAGAAACTTTGAACCGCAACTTAACACAAATTATAGGTTGCCTCGCTTTAAATTCTATTTAATGCTGCTAATACAATTTCGGGCGTTAAATTTATTAAACAGTTAACATGCTTCAAAGGGCAAAGTCTTTTAAAACAAGGACTACACGATAGATTTAAAGAAACAACTTGCGCATTTTCAGTTAACGGAGGAGTAAATTGAGGCGAAGAAGAACCATAGATAACTACCAACGGCCGATGTAAACTAGCTGCAATATGCATAAGTCCTGTATCATTGCTTACAACTGCATCAACCAAAGACATCAAATCAATTACCTGCTGTAAACTAGTTTTGCCTGTAAAATCACTACAAGTATTGTCAGTTAACTGCTGAATTTCGTTAGCAATGACTTGATCTTTTTTGCTGCCAAATATCCAAACTTGCCAACCTGCTGCTAATTTACTTTTAGCCACTTCTGCAAAATAATTAGCCGGCCATTGCTTTGTAGAGCCATATTCTGCTCCTGGGCAAAGAGCTAAAACTGGCTGTTTAACCTTTTTAGAAGATGATTGCGTTCGCAATGCTGGCCAAGGTAATTGTTCTGGCAAAGATTCATTTTTACCCAGTTCCAAAGCAGCAAAGCGCTGAATCATTAATGGCAATTTTGCTTTATCTAAGATGCGCATATCATTGATTAACCAATAACGCATTTCACCACGCCAACCAGTTCGCTGAGGAATTCGTGCCCAAAATGGAATTAAAGCTGACTTAAATGAATTAGGTAAAACAATAGCTCGATGATAATTTTCTTTACGTAACTCTTTACCAAAAATATATCGTTTATATAAATTCAGTTTTTTATGCTCAAAGGGTGAAATTAAAATATGGTCAACTTCTGGTATTCGTTCTAATAGAGGGCTAGTCCACTTAGGAGCTAAAACGTGAATAATTACATTCGGCTGGCGTTGCTTAAGCAGTTTAAACAAAGTCTGCGCCATAACCATGTCACCTATCCACGCGGGACCTATAATAAGAATTTTTGTAAACATATTCATATCAAAGATTATCTTCAATCCATGATAACAATTTCTGTAACGCCCCTTTATTCCGTTGCACAACTTTCAATCCTGCAGTACTGTGTTTTTTTCTCAATGAGGGATTCTGAAATAATCGAATAACACTATCTGCTAATTCAGTAGCGCCATTAATTTTTATTAGCGCTCCAGCATCTGTTAACAGGCCATTTATCTCAATAAAATTAGAAATGTACGGTCCAGTAATTACTGGAATATTGAGCGCAGCTGGTTCTAACAAATTATGACCTGCCAATGATGGTTCCAAGCTGCCGCCTACAAAAGCCACATCAGAAGCTGCATAAAGTAGTAATAGTTCCCCCATAGTATCACCAATAACTATATCGGTATTTTCTAAACAAGGCTGACTTTGTTTATGACTAATTACATTAAAACCCTGTTGCTCACAAAGCTCGACTATTTGCGCACATCTTTCCGTATGCCTAGGTACTAAAACTAATAATGAGTTTAGGGAAACTCGTTTAATCTCTGTATTCGCTTGTAAAATTTTTGTTTCTTCTCCAGCATGAGTACTTGCAGCTATCCAAATCAGCCTATTTTGGCCCCACTTTTGGCGTAACTGTCGTGCTTCATAAGGTAAGTCTTGTGCTATGGTTATATCGAACTTAATATTGCCAACAACCAACACTCGTTTCAAATCGGCACCCAAATTAATAAACCGCTGAGCATCCAATTGGCTTTGGGCTGCGATCATACTGATATTGTTTAGCATTTTCTGAGTTAATCTCGGTAGCCGCATATATCCTCTCATTGAATGCTTAGATAATCGTGCATTAGCAAGCAAAACAGGAGTGTGATGCGCCGCGCAATAATGCAAAATATTAGGCCATAATTCGGTTTCCATGATGACTAAAAGTCGAGGATTAATACGATTTAAAAACCTCTTTACAGCTCCAGAATAATCGTATGGTACATAGGTATGAAATACTGTGTCAGCGAAGGTTTTTTTTATATATTCAGAACCCGAAGGTGTCATAGTAGTAACAACGATACTGGTATTCGGATAACACACTATTAAACTTTTAATTAAAGGTGTAGCAGCAATTGACTCTCCTAATGAAACAGCATGTATCCATATACTATTTGATAAAGGAGCTGTTTTCATTAAAGCAAGGCGTTCGTGCCAACGCTTATAATATGCTGGTGATTTACGAGCTTTCCACAACAGTCGTAACAGGATGAAAGGCAAAGCAATATAAAATATCAAGTTATATATATATCTCATCGAAAAATACGCCACTTCTTAATAACTAGCTTAACTTGCAATTGAGGTGCACTCAACCATATTTTAGATGGTAAATCTATATTACCAATTGATCGAAAATCACTATAATTAATCCGCCAACCTTGCTGTTGCAGAAAACTTAGATGATTATATGAATCAAATTTTACTCTAAATGGTACGTGTGGTGCTGGCAAACCAAGTATCCAATATCTTAGATTAAATAATGGCAACGACCATCCTAATTCTTTGTGCATAAGCTGCTCTGGAGTATCAGCAATCACTTTTTCCCCAATAGACCTCCACAAAATCACCTGCTTCTTACTTCCGGTTATTTTTACACCACCTAGATTTATTGGAGTATAGATATTAACAGTGAAGTGGTCAGTCATCTGTTGCCAATAAAAATGCGCTATGCTATCTCTGCTCTCATACTTAATCCCTAAAGCACCGTATATATTCCAATTACTTATTCTGTTTAATTGACGTTGACGTTGCTGCCAAGTCAGATAATGAAGATTTTGTTTTAACGGTTGTTCACGTAAAGTACTACATGCAGTTAACAACAAAGTAATAATAATTAGCGGAATTCTTGCACAATTTCTATGAAAAACCATGTATAAGAGTCTAAAATAGATATAGGAGTGTTGCAACCATTAGGATTTTATCTATGAAACCTTCAATTGAAAAAAAATTAGTCACGCTCGAATCTCGTCATCGAGAAATAAGCCGTATGTTGAGTGATCCCAAAATTGTTGCTGATCAAAATCAATTTCGCGCTTTATCGAGAGAATATACACAATTAGAACCTGTGGTTAATTGCTATCGCCAATACGTATCAAATCAAAAGGCTCTTGACGATGCTGAAGAAATGTTAAACAGTAAAGAAGTAGAATTAAGAAATTTAGCTGAAGAAGAAATTAAAAAGTTAAAAACTAAACAACAAGCCTTAGAAACCGAAATTAAAACTTTATTACTACCACAAGATCCTAATGATGAGCGTAATGTGTATCTAGAAATTCGTGCCGGCACCGGTGGCTATGAGGCAGCCCTATTTGCTGGCGATTTATTCCGTATGTATTCACGGTATATTGAAAACAACGGTTGGTATATCGAGGTTTTAAGCCAAAGTGAAGGCGAACACGGAGGTTACAAAGAAATAATTTCACGTATATTCGGTAAAGGCGTGTATTCAAAACTAAAATTCGAATCAGGTGTACATAGAGTTCAACGAGTTCCAGTCACCGAATCACAAGGAAGAATCCATACTTCAGCCTGCACTGTTGCTATACTACCTGAAGCAGAAGAAATAGATGTAGTAGAAATCGATCCTGCCGATTTGCGTATTGATACGTTCCGTTCCAGAGGAGCTGGAGGACAGCATGTAAATACTACAGATTCTGCGGTCCGTATCACCCATATTTCTAGCGGGATAGTATCAGAGTGTCAAGACGAACGATCACAACACAAAAACCGCGCTAAAGCCATGGCTCTATTGCAAGCTAAACTATTAAATAAAGCACAAGCTGAACAGCGTCGTGAGCGAGCACAAACACGGCGTGATCTAGTAGGTAGTGGAGACCGTTCAGAACGAATTCGAACTTATAATTTTCCGCAGAATCGAGTAACAGATCACCGAATTAATTTGACACTCTATAAGCTAGACCAAATTATCGAAGGTGAGTTAAACCAAATTATTGAGCCATTAATTCGCGAATATCAAGCTGATCAAATGGCTGCCATGGGAGAAGAGTAATTCTGCGAATAAAAGATTTGCTAAACCAAGCAGCACAACAATTAGTTCCCTCTTCTGATAGCTCACGTCTAGATGCTGAATTATTACTAGCGTATACATTACATAAACCGCGAAGTTATTTGTATGCTCATCCCGAACAAAATTTATCAACAGAGCAAATTAAGAATTTTTCAAAATTATTAAAACGACGTTTAACATACGAACCGATTGCATATATTTTGGGACACAAAGAGTTCTATTCACTAGATCTACAAGTTAACAAAAATGTACTAATCCCACGACCAGAAACTGAACTGTTAGTTGAACTCGTGTTAGCGAAATTTGGATCACAAGCTAAAATTAATCTCGCAGATTTAGGTACTGGATCCGGAGCCATCGCTTTAACTATTGCCAATGAACGTCCTAATTGGCAAATCTTTGCTACTGACAAAAGTGCTAAAGCATTAACTGTTGCTAAAAATAACGCACGACAACTAGGAATTCAAAATATCAAATTTCTGCAAGGAAACTGGTGTTATGCATTACCAATTAGTAATCTAAATGTAATTGTCAGTAACCCTCCTTATATTTGTAAACACGATTCCAATCTACAAAAAATTACCAAATTTGAACCAACTTTAGCATTAGCAGCGGACAATGGCGGACTACAACACATCAAAACAATCATTAAACAAGCAAAAAATTTCCTTATAACAAAAGGACTTCTAATATTAGAGCATGGCTTTAATCAGGGAAACAAAGTACGACAATTAATGGAAGACCAAAAGTATACAAACATCGAAACCCATCAAGATTTAGCTGGCAATGAACGAGTCACAATTGGGATTAAATAAAAGCGACCATAATTCTGCAGCAATTCTAATTTTGACCAATTTTAAGTGCTATTTCACGTCATACCCGCGAAGGCGGGTATCCAAAGAGCCCCAAATTAAATGGATTCTCGCATTCGCGAGAATGACAGCATCAA
>CAYFQQ010000219.1:0-7028 GCA_964345265.1 uncultured Coxiellaceae bacterium | reverse complement strand
TTTGCAATTAATAAAATGAATCAACTTGGAATGCCTGCATATTAATTGCCATTGATATGAGATTCCCGCTTTCGCGGGAATGACGATCGTTATTAAGCTATTTATTCAACAACGCCGCTTTGTTGCATAAATATGTCATACTCGCGGAAGCGAGTACCCAGTTTGCAACGTTTTTGGCTGGATTCCCGCGTTCGTGGGAATGACCAAACATACAAATTTTTATCATTATAAATCAAGATGTAAGTATTTATGCAACAATGCCCAACAAAGCCCCTAAATTCGAAAAAATATAATAAAAAAATTATTCGCGGTCAAATTCATGCCAAGTTTTTTGTACGAAACGTTCGAACAAAAAGCCTAATACTTGTTGAGTAGGCATTGCCGGGTGCACAACATTCCAAAACATATAACCTTTGCAATTTTGTAAAGGTGGTGTCGAAGAAGCATAATAAGCAGAATCACTCATTCCACACGTTGGAATTACGCGATCGTTTTTTGTTGGAATTTTGAAGCCAAGTTTTGCAAAATCACCATTTTCACAAGTCGCACAATTCGTACGCTTAGCCATAGCATTTAACCAATCATAGATTGGCACAATTTGTACAACATCATGTCCTTTGAAATAAGCGTTATTAATCATATTAACCGAAATCCGCAACGCAAAATTGTAAACGGTAATAAGTGCTTGTCCAATACATTGCTTATAGATTGGCCAACGGCTAACATGTGGAGTTAGTCTCGCATTCAACATATCAAATAAATAAATATGTCGCGCTTGAATCTTTGGATGATTTATTAGCGTATTCATTCCTTTGTAGACATTTTTTGGAGTTGTGTAAATAATATGCCATAGTGCAAAAACTTTTTGCAGAAAAGGGCGGTGCTCAATAATGTCAAAATTATAAGCCAGATCATTACCACCGACCCAGATCACATAAACAGTATTGCTATTAATAATTACTTTACCGCGTTGTACATCAGTAATGAATTCTTGAATCTGCTTTAACATTCCAGGAATTTGAATATCAGCAATTTTCTTTTCACGGGGTGCAGGATTTTTATAGTAGTTCTGTAGAGCTTCAAGAATAGAATCTTCAGTACACAATTTAAAATCATTATTTTGCTTATGATCTGTCGTAAAGCAGCTATTATCGGTAAGTGCACAACCCCAAGCATAGTTTACAGAGATTAAATTAGATGGAGTAATAATATAAGTTTCTACGTAAGTAGAAGGAACCAAACAATAGCTTTTAGTTAAACCATCCTGATATGCATTTGCTAAAAAATATTGACCCCAAATCGAGCTGAAATAGGCCCGTGATTTCTGAGGTTCGTGGGCTATATAATATTTTTTATTATACTCGAGAAAAGAAACAAAAGTCCTATTGTAACTTTTACCTGTATGGAAAATAGAGCTGATAGACGTCATATAAGCATTGCGACGTGTATTTACAGGATTAGAGTTAGGAATATAGAAATCAGCATTATAATCCTCAATTTGCTTTGGAGGATAATGATAAATCGGGTTAGAAGCCGCTGGTAAATTGCCAACATCAGATAAACTATCACCAAAAATAATTAAATTAGAAAAAGCAAAAGTATTATTGCTAAAGATCAAGCCAATAAAAATAGTAATTATTTTAGCCACAGATACGATAAATTATAAACCTGTTCTCTAGTATATCCAGCCCTGACTCCAAAAATTGGGGTTAAATAATATGAGTTGGTTACCGATTCTATGATCCAATAACCATTTGATCTCCAAAGGACGAAGAAAAAATACTTCTGGAATAATACCCAATATAACTGCAATCATAGCGAAGCAAATGAATAATGAAAAAATGACTTCTGCTGTTAAGCGATATTTAAGAACACACTCCTTTTGACCCGCATAATAAACACCTAGTATCCAGCCAACAACAACACTCAGCATGACTTGACTCATAGGCATTATTAGAATGCCACTGAATAACGAATGACAGGAAGTAACTGCAAGAGAAGCAGTTAAGGCTATAGGAACGGCTCTATTTGATATTTCTGCATTAGACAACGTTTTATAATTAAATTTTTTAAGCCAACTAATTAGACCATATATAAATAAAGTTAAAACTAATATTAGAACCGGCAACCCCCATTCTGAAGCAACTAGTAATAAACTATTGTGAGGATGAGAAGCAACAGGATTACGATAATAGGAAAAATGCATTGGTCCTGTTCCAAGTAAGGGATGAGTGAAAATCAAATAAATCGCATGTTTCCAAAGTACTAACCTTTGAAACACACTTTGTGTAGCCAAAACATTCTTAACCATACTACTTGCATGAGGTGTCATCGACGTGAACGATAAATACAAAATAAATCCAACAGCTATTACCTGTATTTGAACTATTAACCAACGTATAGAGGCTCGTCGAAATACCAAGCCAGTAAATATTCCTGCAACTAATAATCCCAAAAACTGTCCTCTTGAAGCACTAATAATAGCAACAGTCCAGAATAAGCTGGCAACTATATATGTTAGTACCACAATTCCAGTACGTATAATTGATCTTTTTTGAGCTATTAGAAAAATTGGCAAAGTTACCAGAGGCAGAGTCCAATCTTGATACTGAACAAGAAATCTCGAATGAACAAAACCGAGGAAATAATTAAACTTTGTAGATGTTAACAATGCGCCTATATAATTACTAAAATACACAAACTCATAAACCACGATACCCAGCATAATTATAAATATAATAAACTTATCAGCTAAAACACCGATCGTAGTTCTCTTCATAGCAATAAATACTATAAAACAAAAAATCAAAAAAAACTGTGCAACAGTTAGCATAGCCATTCTTGGTACTGGTGCTAATAATGCAGAAAATATTCCTAATGTAAAAATACCTAAAATTATCAAACGCATCCTATCAGGAAAACGATTATAGAGTTCTAACCATGCATATCGCCCCTGAAAAGAGATAAGTAAATAAAGTCCAACATACAATAACAAAGCTATTTCTAATACACGTTTAATATCATACAAATAATAATTAGGGAAAAGTTGTGTAGACAATCTATAATCAAGCGCAATTATAAAAAATATTGCTAAGGGCAATAATGGAATGGTTCTGGACAAATTACGCATATTCTCCCTAACATTACAAATTAGCATGGAACGTGATATTCTAATATTATGATAAACATGTCAACCTTACCTGAACACCCTTTTTGTACGTTCGTTAAACAAATTGCTTCACAAAACCATATCAAAAACATTTTATTAAATCTACAGCAACGGCTAAAACTCAATATTAATATTTTGTTGTTTTGTTGTTGGGTGGCACAAACAGGCCGTAAACAATTCAACAAAAAAGATATACAAAATATTTCTACAGCAATTTTACCATGGCACGAGCAGATAGTTATGGCACTAAAAAAATTGCGTAAGTATTTGCAACAAAATACAACAAAATTAGTATGTCACAAAATTAGCAATCTCATTTTAGAAAAAGAAATAATAGCCAACCAAATAGAGCAGTTAATATTAGTAGATACTATAATGCGACCATCTTATCGACGTAGCATCACTCAAAAATTTACCGATGCCTGCAAAAATATTACTGTTTACTGTAAAGAATCGCGCGCCGGTATGGACCAACAAGATACAGAGATCATCAAACAATTATTATCTTTGGTCTTTCCTACCATCGACCACAAACAAATTTCTGCATATTGGGGTACTTCATTTACAAAAAATAATAAGCGTAATATGCCATCATTTACTCAATTTGAATTAGATGAGTTTTTATAACAACTTTAAGCATTTAGTGGTATACTCTCACCGAAACTAACGGATATCGTCTAATTTAAATATAGTGAGAAAACATATGAACAAGGAGAACATCGGTAAATTACAAGACAAATTTAAGAGCAAAATAAAAACTGTTCTTAAACCAAAACAAGTAAAAAAAATTACCGACAGAGAAATCCAATTAATTAAAGAACAACAACTAAAAAAATACGCTGAAGTAACAAATCAAAAAATCCTTAGTAGTCAAGCTGATTTACCACCTCACAGCCATATAGTTCCGGAAATGTTAAATTGGTGTAAGGAACAAGGCGACATTATAGTCCTCAATGACGGCACCATTATTTCTTCTAACCCGAGTACACGTCAGGTACAAAATTGTAAAACAGTCATGCTTCAAGAGGGAATTCGTCCAGGACAGATAAAACCTGCTACCAACCAGTTAATTCAAATCTTATTAGAAAATGCTCCGCACGTTGAGGAATCTGAGGGTTCTATTTTAGAAATGGTAAGTACTCAACAACAACGTTTACGACTCCTGGTCAAAGAAGCGCTTTACGAAAATATCAGTGATATTCACATTGAAGTTCGCTCCGAAATAGCAAAAATCCGTTTTCGAAAACACGGAGAATTATATTTACATGCAGAATGGTTACCAAAACTGGCTCGTGAAATAACTTCAGTCGCATTCAATAAAGAAACCGACTATGCAGTAACTCATTTCAATCCTTTAGTTCCACAAAACGCTTCCATGCCATTATCTATAGATGGACGCAATATCCGTTTACGTTTAGCTAGTATGCCTGCTCACGGTGGCTTTGATGTGGTGTTACGTATCCTGACTACCAGTGAAGAAAAAATCCAATCTTTGCAAGAACTCGGTTATAACGACAATCAGGTTAAACTTATCAACAGTGCTGTTAGCATGCCTCATGGTGCTATTATCATTGCTGGTCCCACTGGATCTGGTAAAACTACTACACTAGCTAGTTGTATCGATTTGCTAGACCCTGAGCGTAAAACTTATACTATTGAAGATCCGGTAGAAAAATTAGTTGACAAAGCTACTCAAATACCTGTTAATGAAGAACAGGAAGACCGCACCTTTGCCAGTATGGGCCGAGCTTCGTTACGCATGGATCCAGATGTCATCGTACTAGGTGAAATGCGAGATTTAGACACTGCAGAGGTAATGACACGTGCTTCCATGACCGGTCACTTAGTGTTTTCTACAATACATACCAATACTGCAACGGGTATTGTGTCACGATTAGTAGACTTAGGGATTTCCCCTGCTCTATTAAGTGATCCAAATATGTTAGCATGTCTAATTTTCCAACGTTTAATGCCAACGTTATGCAATAAATGCGCTATTCTAATAACTGAATCACTGAATCATAAACCACATTTGGATCGTTATCGACAAATTTTTGGTAATGACTTATGTAATCTACGTGCCCGTGGTCAGTATTGCCACACTTGTAAGGGATTGGGAATTGGTGGACGAACTGTAGTAGCAGAAATTGTGTGGGTGGATGAAGCAAGCCGCTTCTTTATTCAAAAAAACGATACACTAGGGTGGAGACAACATCTAAAAAATAATGGTTGGGAGCCATATGAAAATCATGTAATAAACTTAGTTAAACAAGGCATATGTGATCCTATGGACGCTGAAAAAACCATAGGCCATCTAGATCCAGCCTTCGCTACTAAGAGCTTTAATTACAAAGATTTCATCCAAAAATAATGTTGAAAATAATAGCTATAAAAAAGAAATTGAATCAACTATTGTTCAGCCGTAGCGACCAGCAAGCCTTCCTCGAAGATGTTACCAATTTAATGAAAGATGGAGTGCCTGCTCCACAAGCAATAGCAACCGTTCAGGAACTCGCTACTGGCCCAACTAAAGAAGCAGCTAAAGATATTTTGGAAAAAATTTCTGAAGGTCAGTTTGTATCAGATGGATTGGCTGAATGGTTCCCTCCAGCTATTGTTGAAATTATTCGTTCTGGTGAACAAGGAGGTGTATTAACTCAGGCTATGACAGCAGCTATAGAATTCTTAACACAACGCTTAAGTGCAATATCATCATTACTTGGATCTATCGCTTACCCCACAACCGTATTTATAATAGGTTTAATAGTCTCGGTATTTTTAAAACATTCTGTTTTTATAAATTTTGCTGCTATAAAACCAATCAATACATGGCCTTCAAACGGACAATTATTAATAACTTTAGCAACGTTCATCGAAGCTTGGTGGTGGTTAATTATCATAACTATTTTAGCTTTAGGTATTTTTTTAAGACAGATCCTGATCAATTTAACTGGAAGAATACGTAACGTTATTGATACCTTACCACCTTTTTCTCTATACCGAGATTATGCTTCAGCCCGTTTTATGGAAACTTTGGGGCTAATGCTGACCAACAACATTACTTTTAAGCACGCTCTTACTATTCTACAACGCAATGCGACTCGTTATTTAGCATGGCATATATATTTAATGCAGTTCCGTCTAAGTAGCGGTCACGAAAATATTGCTGATGTACTAGACACAGGAGTGATAAAACAAGCAGATATGTTACGGTTGCGAGTTATGGCAAAAGGTAAAGGTTTCACTCAAGCTTTACTACATTTAGGAGCTCAATCATTAGCGCGAAATACTAAAAACATAATTAAATCAGGTAAAATTATCGGAGCTGTTGTACTTGCCTTAGATGCATCCTTTTTAGCATTTATGATTTTTTCAGTTTATGGAGTGGGCTCTTACGTTGGAAGTTTTTGATTTTCTTTGGTTTAAATAATATAATTTGATTCAATACATTAAACATTCAAGAGGAACTTAAGATGATAAAAATTAGAAATCTATTACAAAATAATCAAAAAGGCATCGGGCTCCTCGAATTAATGTTGTCATTAGCTATCATCGCTATTTTATTAGTCATGGCAACTCGTTACTATTTAACAGCTTCTTTATCCTCGAGTACTAATGAGGTTGTTTCGAATCTTCAAGGAGTAACAGGATGTGTTGAGAATTGGAGACAAGCTTATATGTGGGGAAGTACACCTAAGACATATAATGATTTTAAATTAAGTGATTGTGTGAAAAATGACTGGTTTCCTGCTGCAAATGCTTATAATGACGACTTAGTAACACCTTGGGGTGCTGCAACTATAACGACTTCGGTAAATGATATAATAGTAAAGATAAGGACTACAAAAGAACAACAAGC
>CAYFQQ010000218.1:0-10317 GCA_964345265.1 uncultured Coxiellaceae bacterium | reverse complement strand
AAGTTCCTCCCACCATTCTTACTGGTATATAGGCTGATGGGTTTCCTAAAACCTTTTGATTCAGTATTTCTGAAGTGAATGTTTTTGCACGTCTCTTAAACTTGTCATGGTTTTTCTTTTCTTCTTCAGAAAGGGTAATATTTCCAATTACTGTTAAAATTCCATCTAACAATGATTTCAATTTGTTATCAGAGTCACAAAATGTATTTATTTCCCGACGGATAGGATGTTCTGTAGTCGTTTCGGTATTTTCAGTCTTTAATATATCTCCAAAATATAGAATTATATGGACTAAAGTAGAAGCCTGCTTGTTTTTATCTACCAGCTGTTTGAAACTGTCTAAAAGTACCCCTATCATTGCAGCATTTGATTGCCCTTTTATATTTTCGATGTCGCCTTTTATTCGCTTCAATTCATCACGTAAGTCTTTATTTGGAAGCGAGTATGACAAACACTTCATTGCATCACACATCGTATCAATTATTTCACAAACATATCTATAAAAAACTGGTGCTGATAAAGATGTTGGAACCTTTGGCTTTGGAAACATAGTTCTTCCTTACTGTTTTAATGCTTGCAGCTTAATTAATATTTCTAATTATCGATAAGAATTCCATCGACAAAATTACCAGATTTTAATGTTAGCAGATTCACTACCTGTACATAAATTAAAACATTGAACCATTCATCATCAAATTAAAAAATATACGTCAAGCCAAGAGTACCCGCATATTTGCCGGAATCATGAGCGATAAGTATACCTTGAGCCGTTGCAGAAAGATTCGGAGTAAATACATAACCGAGGCCCAGTCCTCCATAAAAATAAACATGCTGGGTAACACCTGCTTTACCAAATGCCTCAAAACCGCGATTCAACAGCATAATAGCCCTAGCAGCTATATCGAAATAAGTCTTCGCTAGAAAAGCAACCCCGCCCTCGATACCCAAATTGCTGTTTAATTTATAACCAACGTTACCAATTATGGCTGTTTTCTGGTGGTCACGCATTCCAACGTTTCCTTCAGCATAATAGCCTGAAGATTTAGATAGGGCTGCAAAAGCAGGCATATTTAATATTAGAAATATAAAACTTAAAAAAATTACAATTGCGTGTTTTTTTGACATATTAAATCCTCTTATTTTTATAACGAAATAACCATCAATAAGCCTGATAGAACAGTATGTCATTCCAGCGAGGTCTGGAATCCAGTAGGGAACAGGCATGCCTGTTCCCCACAATTTGGATACTGTATTTGCAGATATGACAAAATAAAAGATTGTTTCATATTTTACAAATTTATTGAGAAGTTACACAAAAGAATGATATTGTAGATAAAACTGCAGTCAATTGAAACAAAGATTCACCAAAGACAGCAATTCTCATTTTGATGCTGTCATTCTCGCGAATGCGAGAATCCATTTAATTTGGGGCTCTTTGGATACCCGCCTTCGTGGGTATGACGTGAAATAGCACTTAAAATTGGTCAAAATTAGAATTGCTGCACCAAAGATAATAAAAATGATTTCATTAGAAGAAGCATTAACCATTGTTGAGCAAGTTGCACACAAAATTCACCTTTCAAGCGAATTAATTCCTGTCAATCAAGCACTTGGAAGATATGTTACTGAAAATATTGTGTCACGCCTAGATTTACCTCCATTTGATAAAGCAGCCATGGATGGTTATGCGGTTTCAGCCAATGATGAACGTAGCGAATATCAATTAATAGATACTGTACCTGCAGGAAAAGTTTCAGTATATAAATTAACTCCTGGCAAAACTATAAAAATAATGACAGGTGCTCCACTTCCCGAAAATACAGCAAAAGTCATTCGACTTGAATATGCATCAGAAAATAATGGCATTGTTAGTATCCACACACCTGAAAAATGTCAAAATATTTGTCCGCAAGGCGAGGATATACGTTGTAGAGATTTAATAATAAAGACTGGAACACTTATTGGACCACTGGAAATTGCCAATTTAATTGCTTGCGGTATAACGGAAATCAAAGTAATACGCCATCCTAGAATTTTCATTATTTCCACCGGTGACGAACTTATTAATAATTTTAAAGAATACAAAGCTGGCAAAATTATGAATTCAAATGGTCCGATGTTAATTAGTTTATGTCAAATGCATCATTTAGATGTAGTCAATAATTTAACGATTCCAGATAATAAAGAAACTACTATTTCAGCAATCAAAACAGCACTACAAGCAGCAGATATTGTACTCCTTTCTGGAGGTGTATCATTCGGCGAATATGATTTCGTAAAACCCGCATTCCATGAACTTGACCTAAAATTACATTTTAATAAAATAGCAGTTAAACCCGGAAAACCAATGACTTTTGCTTCCAGTGAAAATAAAATTTTATTTGGCCTGCCAGGTAACCCAGTTTCGGTATATTTAATGTTTCACTTGTTCGTGCTATCCGCGGTAAGGATAATTACTAGAATCAACACCACAATTAAACATAGCAAATACATTTTAGGTCAAAATTTTAAGCGAAAATCCGCGAAACGTACCGAGTATCGGCCCTGCAAAATCGATATTGATAATACTGTTAAACTAGTAAACTACAATGGTTCTGCTCATTTATCAGCTTTGTTACAGAGTGATGGTTTTCTTGTTATCCCTCAGGGACTTACCGAATTAGTAACAGGTAGCAAAATTGATTTTTTACCAATAATAAAATCTTTTCATGAAAGACAAGTATAATCGAACTATAAATTATCTCCGCATCTCAGTAATCGATCGTTGTAATTTATGCTGTACTTATTGTATGCCAGAAAATAATTTAACATGGTTAAGCCATGAAGACATACTCTCTTTTGAGGAAATAGTAGAAATAGTTAAATATGCAACTCAATCAGGGATCAATAAAATACGATTAACCGGCGGTGAACCATTGGTTCGTCGCGATATCATTAATCTTGTCAAAATGATAGCAAATATTGAAGGCGTTAAAGACTTTGCTATGACCACTAATGGTATTTTATTATCACAATATGCTAAAGCTTTGAAAAATGCTGGTTTACATCGAGTAAATGTAAGTCTTGATACGTTAAATGCAGACCGATTCTATAAACTAACTCGTGGCGGTAATATCCAGAATGTTTTAGACGGAATAAAAGCAGCTCAAAGAGCTAAGCTAACACCGATAAAATTAAACTGTATAGTTGACAAATCTTTTGACTCACAAGATCGTATAGAAATACAACAGTTTGCAATAAAAAACGGATTTGCTGCGCGCTTTATTCAGTTGATGGATCTCAAATTAGGGAAATTTTTTATGGTTGAGGGGGGCTCAGGAGGCGACTGTCCAAACTGTAATCGTCTGCGCCTATTAAGTGAAGGAACTATTCGACCATGTCTATTTTCAGATATCGGGTTCAATATTCGTAAACTAGGAATTGAACAAGCACTTAAACATGCGATCAAAAATAAACCTAAAATGGGTAGACCGTGCAACAGTGAATGGATGTATAATATCGGAGGGTAAAATGACAAACTTTTCACATATAGATAAACATGGTCATGCAAAAATGGTTGATGTCAGTAATAAAACATCACAACTGCGTCGTGCTAGTGCAAGTGGGAAAATTTTTCTGGCATCTGATACTATAAAATTAATTCGTCAAAATCAAATCCAAAAAGGAGATGTTTTAACTGTAGCAAAAATTGCTGGTATATCAGCAGCAAAACGAACGCCTCATTTGATTCCACTATGTCATCCCTTAACGATAGATAATATAAGTGTACAATTACATATAACAGAAAATGGTATCGATGTTGAAAGTGAAGTTAAATGTGTTGGTAAAACTGGAGTTGAAATGGAAGCATTGAGTGCGGTAAGCGTTGCGTTACTCACTATTTACGATATGTGTAAAGCAGTAGATAAAAATATGCAAATTGGTGAAATCAAATTATTAACAAAGGAGAAACAAAATGTCTAATACTGGCAAAATTATATCAATTAATATTTCAAAACGAAAAGGAACTATTAAACATCCTATTCCAGAAGCATTAATTAACGATCAAGGTATCGTTGGCGATGCACACAGCGGAACATGGCATCGGCAAGTAAGCTTATTAGGCCAAAATAACATAGATGCTTTTATTAAAGAGACTAATAAATTAATTAAACCTGGAGAATTTGCAGAAAATCTTACTGTCAACGGTATGGATTTGGACAAAACAGCTATTTTAGATCGGTTCTTGATTGGCGATGTCGAATTAGAATTAACTCAAATAGGCAAACTATGCCATGAAAATAAATGCGCAATTTATCAGAAAGTAGGCAATTGTATCATGCCTCAAAAAGGCATATTCTGCCGAGTAATTCAGGGCGGTAAAATTCAAAGCGGTGATAGTATCAAATACTTACCAAGAACATTAAAATTTTTAATAATCACATTAAGTGACCGCGCATCTTCCGAACAATATGAAGATAAATCAGGACCTAGTGCTAAATTAACTTTAGAAAAATTCCTAACCAATAAACGCTGGCATTGGCAAATTAATACAGATCTGTTACCTGATGATTCTCAAAAACTAACAAAACGTCTACAGAAAGCAATACAAGATGAAACTGACATCATATTTACACTTGGAGGAACCGGCATAGGAGCAAGAGATATTGCACCAGATATAGTAATCAGCATTTGCGACAAAATAATACCAGGAATTATGGAAAATATTCGCATGAAATATGGCATAAAAAATCCGAATGCGTTTTTAAGCCGTGGAGTAGCAGGAATAATAAACAAAACCCAAATATACACCTTACCTGGAAGTGTGCATGCAGTTGAAGAATATATGCAAGAGATACTTAACATTTTTGAACATATTATTTTTATGCTGCATGGCATAGATGTTCATTAATTAAAATAGTTTAAGTTATGAAAAAACCAAACCAAGTTATTAAAAAAATAAAGATCTTTCGAATTGAGGATAATCAAATAATATCACGATTAGTAACAGACCAAGTAGTAATTGAAAAAGAAATAACATTAATTGTAGATAGAATCGGAAAATACACCTTATTATGCACACCTCAAAAAATTAAACAACTTGCAATAGGCTTCCTTTACTCAAAAGGAATAATTAATGACATTAATGATATACGCAATTTTCTATTCGGAGAAGATATTATTAAAGTTACTTTTAATAAGAAAAGGTCATTAGTAGAAAATATCAAACCACGCCCTAAAACTTTACAAATAACTACTAATGACTTATTTAATATTGTTCAGCAATTACAAACTCAACAACAGATTTTTGTAGCCACTGGAGGAGTGCACGCAGCTGGGATTTTTGATATCAACAAAAAAATTATCGCTTTTGCCGAAGATATTGCACGCCATAATGCTTTGGATAAAGTAATCGGTGAATGCTTATTAAATAAACAAAACACACAAAGCCGTGGAGTAGTTTTATCGAGCCGTGCTACCTTTGAAATGATAAATAAAGCAGCAAGAGCGGGTCTAGAAATAATCATCGCGGTTTCAGCACCATCTTCTTTGGCAATTGAAACCGCAAAAAAATATAATATAACTTTATGTGGATTTACGAGAAATAGAACTGCGAATATTTATACTGGTAAGAATAGAATAAAATGATAATTTCTATAGTCCATCCCGCACTTGATGCGGGATCCGGAAAAAGCCATTGAAAACAATGGATTCTCGCATTCGCGCATAAGGCGTCAATTTAAGGATTAATTCCATCATTCTGGTCAGGGATTAGACAGAGTGCGTCATTCTGGCCAAGGATTGGTAAGAATGCACCATACTGTCATTCTGGCCAGGGATTGGCCAGAATCCAGAGACAGGACGTTTACTACACCACTCGGGGTACTAGATCCCGCGGTCAAGCCGCGGGATGACGAAAAAGAATCGCGGGATGACGAGGAGCGTTGCAAGATGATAAAGAAAACACGCGTGAATGACAGGAAAGTAAACATGAAAAAAACAGAATTTTTAAAAACACTTTTAATAGTATTCTCAATCATTTTCGTGTTCATCAACACATTTGCTAATACTAAAACTCTTTTATTGGCAACAACAACTAGTGTTGACAATACTGGTTTGTTAAATTACTTGGCACCAAAATTCAAAAATGACACAGGTATAGAACTAAAATGGATAGCAGTAGGAAGTGGTAAAGCTTTACAACTAGGCAGAAACTGTGATGTCGATGCTCTATTAGTACACGACCCCATTATGGAAAAACAATACATAAAATCAGGTTATGGAATTAAAAGAACCAAGATCATGCATAATGATTTTGTTATTATTGGTCCCAGAAATGATCCTGCTAAAATTAAAAATCTACCAGTAACAAATGCGCTACAAAACATTGTAGCTAAACAAGCTATTTTCGTCAGTCGAGGAGATAATTCAGGAACTAATGAAAAAGAAAAGCAATTATGGCATAGAGCTAAAATTAATTTACCTCAAAAATCAACTTGGTATATTCAATCTGGCCAAGGAATGATGGCGACTATTTACATGACTGCTGAAAAACATAGTTACACCTTAACTGATCGCGGTACCTTCATAAAATACGTATCAAATTATCACGACCGTCCCCCACTAATAATTCTGGTACAAAATGATAAAATACTTTTAAACCAATACAGTTTAATTTTAGTAAATCCAAAACGTTGCAAAAATATAAATGTTAACTTAGCAGAACAGCTTAGAAATTGGTTAATTGCAAAACCGACACAAATAACAATTACTAATTATAAATTGTTAAATAAACCTTTATTTATTCCAAATGCTGATCAACGATGAATTACTTATTCGATGGGCTTTCACAAGCAGTAAAATTATTATTACACGGAGATGCCGACACTTATTCAGCAATTTTTACTACAATCAAAGTATCTACTAGCTCCATATTTATAAGCCTATTAATTGGTATACCACTAGGATATAAGTTAGGCATAAAAAAATTTCGCGGCAAAAAAATAGTAAAACTATTGGTAAATACACTACTCTCTTTGCCAACCGTCGTCATTGGATTATTAGTTTATTTATTGGTTTCAAATAACGGACCCTTGGGAAATCTTAATTTATTATTTACTATTTATGCCATTATAATCGGGCAAACGATTTTAGCATTACCAGTTATAGTAGCTTTAACTGGAAACATAACTGAGAATATAAATAAAAATCTACCGCTTAACCTCATGACTCTCGGAGCAAGTGGTAAGCAAATTGCTAAAACCATCTTGTGGGAGACTAGATATGAATTGTTAATCGTTGCTTTAACAGCATACGGTCGAGTAGTTTCTGAAGTTGGTATCTCAATGATAGTTGGCGGTAATATTAAATGGTATACTCGTACCATTACTACAGCGATAGCCTTCGAAAGCGATAAAGGTGAATTCGTCATGGGAATAGCTCTAGGCATAGTATTAATATTATTTGCCCTCCTAGCTAATATTGTTATTGCATCATTTAGAGAAAAGTATCCACAATGATGAATTTTGCTTATCAACTTAGTAATGTTAAATTTACTTATGGACAAGAATTTGTTCTACACATACCTAATTTAAATATTGAACAAGGAACAATTCTGGGTATCACTGGTTCTAATGGTAGCGGCAAAACAACTCTGTTAAAAATTCTCGGGTTTTTACTTACTCCTCAACAAGGTGACATAAAACATTTTAACCAATTTGTAACTCACGAGTCTTTACCAAAATCAAGAAAAAAAGTAACTATGTTATTTCAAGATACTTTATTACTGAAAAGAACTGTCTATGAAAACATTATCTATGGATTAAAAATAAGAAGAAGCACTAAAAATCTTCAACAAAAAGTTAATGATGCTTTGAATACGGTGGGACTTAATTATAGCGATCTTTTACATAGGAAAAGTTTTCAACTCTCAAATGGCGAGGCAAAAAGGGTAGCCCTTGCTTCCAGAACAATTTTACAACCCGAAGTTTTGTTACTAGATGAACCGCTTTCAAATATAGATAAAGCTAGTGAACGATTAATTATTCAAGCATTACAAAGAATGATCGCAGAAAAACAAATGACTATAGTTATAACTGGTCACGATGCTACAAATCTTGATAAAATTACTAAAGATATTATTGAACTTAAAGAAGGCCGATTACTTGAGGGTTTAGACGATGCCGATTTATGAATATCTGTGTAAAAATTGCGCTTATCATTTTGAACAATTACAAAAAGTTAATGACAACCCGTTGCTAAAATGTCCACAATGCGGTCAATCAAAATTATCGAAACTTATATCGAAAACCAATTTTCAACTTAAAGGTAACGGATGGTATGTAACAGATTTTAAAGATAGCAAAAAAAAGCAGAAACAAAATCAAGCGGAACAAACCAAGCAGGATAAATCCAAACAAGAAATAACTGTTAAAACTGATAAAACTAGTCAGAATAAAAACTCAAAGACTAATAAAAATCGAGGAAATAATGATGATTAAAATGATTAAACGCTACTTAATTGCTGGCATTTTAATATGGGCACCAATTTGGATCACACTATTATTTGTCAAATTCTTTGTAAATATTTTTGATGACTTTATAACCCTGCTACCTAAAGCTTATCAACCAGACACATTAGTAGGTTTTCATGTGCCTGGTCTTGGCGTCATATTTACCATCTTGTTGATTTTCATTACTGGCATATTAGTTACCAATTTTATTGGTAAACGCATTATAGCATTTGGGGAAGCGATATTAGACAAAATCCCTTTAGTACGTTCTATTTATTCAGGAGTAAAAAAAGTACTACAGACTATATTAACTTCCGGCGATATGTCATTTCGTAAAGTTTTATTAGTTGAATATCCAAGGAAAGGGCTATGGAGCATTGCCTTTCAAACTGGTAGTGGTTTCAGCAAAGTCGAACAGCAAACTGGAGAGGCAACGGTAACTGTTTTTGTACCAACCACACCGAATCCAACTTCAGGCTACTTAATAATAGTACCGCGCAATGACATTATTGAATTAGATATCAGTATAGATGAAGCACTAAAGATGGTAATTTCACTAGGTGTTATTTTACCGGAGCAAAAAAGTCAGCTCCTACAGAGTGACTAACTAAGGCTCCAAAAAGCACAACTAACCAAGATAAATATAGCCAGACAAGAAAGATAGGAATAATTGCTAATGCACCATATACCAATCTATAAACTGGAAAATGGACAATATAAAATGTAAAACCATATTTTGCTAATTCAAACAATATTGTTGCTACTATTGCTCCTACAGCCGCATGCTGGACTTTAACTTTGCAATTAGGTATCACAACATATAATAAAGTAAAAGCTAAAAACGTGAACACATAAGGAGACACAGTCAGTATCACATCCCTTATCTCGGGTTTAATAATAACAGAGATAAATTGCGAAGTTATTAAATAAGAACTGAGTAAAAAACCAGTACCAACTAAAATAGGAGTTAAAGTTAATACTGCCCAATACATGACGAATGCTTGCATAAAATTGCGCCGTTTTTGGACCCGCCAAATTTTATTAAAAGCATATTCCATAGCGAAAATTACTAATATCGCTGCAATTAACAGAAAAAATGTACCAGGAACTGACAATGTTTTAGTTTGATCTATGAAAGTTTGCAGTTGTTGCTGTACTACTTGAGCGACTGAAGCAACAAAATTACTAAACACAAATTCTTGAATTCTATTCCCTAAACCCTGAAATACAGGAAATGCTGCCAAAACAGAAAGACTAACAGTCATAAGTGGAACAATTGACAATAAGCTAATATATGCAAGGGCAGCCGCCTGCATAGGAATAGCCTCACGAAAGAAACGTGCTACAACCGCCCAGCAAAACCGGCATCCTTGTTTAAACATATATAATCCTCATAATGAGGGATATACTATAACTCTAACGTAGTTCTTTTGCTATATTTTTCAATACGTACAAGTAATTTGTTTAACACAAATCACTTATAAACAGGCGACTAAAGTCGCCTGTTGCCGTATAAATACCACTATCTTTATTCAACAGAGTACTTTAGTGCTCTGTGAGCATTTTAGTCCCGTGTACTTTAAGAATTTTTAGAGTTACCTTAAGGGCATCTTTTGAAATTAAAAAAATGTCATTCTGGCCAGGGATTGGCCAGCGTCACTAATGCCTGCGGCAAAAACGCCATAGACTAACTTAATAATTGCCATATAAGAAAGGAATTGCTAAAAATAATGCGCCCATGTTAAGTGAAGCCGAAGATCCATTGGTGCATTGTAGCCCGATGGCCAGCATGGTTCGAGGTGTTTGCGGCAACGACATTGGTGAA